>JBGCDN010000135.1:0-3352 GCA_045105495.1 Planctomycetaceae bacterium | reverse complement strand
CAGCGGCTTCACGTACTGATTGCCCGCCGATTCCGCCATGTGCTGTGATCGGTTCAGAGCTTCCTGTGCTTTGACAGTTAGTTTGTCAGGTCGAAATGCCATCTTGTCAGCCCTTCCTCACTCTTAGCGTAAAAGTGTTATTTCCAGTCGTTATGTAGCAAACGGCATGCCGAGATTCGGTGCAGCAGTAGAACGGAGAACTACTACAAACGATTCACTTTGCCAGTGAGTCGGCGACTCTTGCAGATTCACACTTAAAGAGCCTCACGGAGATTGGCTACGGCTATCAATTCGCTTATCGCCGCGAGATGCGTGACGCGATGATGAAAGGGTTGGGCGGTTTAAGGGAGACTGACATGACAGCTTCAAGAAGACTTCGTCACGCGTCACCGAACGCTGAATTGCTGGAACTAAGAACGCTGCTTAGTTCAATCCGGCTGAATCAGTTCGGCAAGCTAATCGTCGAGGGCACGTCGGAAAGCGAACAGATCCAAATTGAGGCAGTGGACGCAGATTTGCGAGTCTCTTTCCTCGACGGAGAGTCACAGAGCTTTCCTGCCAGCGCCGTCAACCTGATCGAGGTTCGTGCGGGCGACGGCGACAACAGAGTACTCGCAGCTGGCATTCAGGTGCCCACGCGAATCTACACCGGCAATGGAAACGACAGCATCACCGGCGGGAACGGGGACGACACGATCACGTCGCTCAACGGTAGTGATACGATCGTAGGTGGACCTGGAGATGACCGCATCGATGGTGGCAAAGGAAGCGACTCGCTTTTGGGCAGTCTTGGAAACGATGTCATCGATGGAAACAACGGACAAGACCTGATTCGTGGAGGGCGTGGCGACGACACAATCGATGCCGGCAGGGGGAACGACGTAATCCTTGGGCAGGACGGCGATGACGAGATCTTTACAGGGTTCGGAACAGACACCGCGAACGGTGGTGATGGGGCCGACTTAACTTCCCCTGGACTCAGTAGCGACAACCTTCTAATCGGCGGGCGTGGACCAGACACGCTCATCGGCCGGAGAGGAGCAGACACACTCCGCGGCGGGCATGGATCGGATGTTCTGACCGGCGGCGAAGGGGATGATGAACTTCACGGCGGAGAAGGTCGCGACACCCTGATCGGCGGAGAAGGAAACGATTTGCTCTTTGGGAATTCCGGCAATGACATTCTGATCGGCGCGCAAGGGCGTGACGCATTGTTTGGCGCGACTGGGCGTGACATGCTATTCGGCGGGTTCGGTCCTGATTCCCTGTCCGGCGGCGCGGGCGACGATCTACTTGTCCCGGGTGCATTGTCAGACGAAGCTTTGGACCAAGGCGAGACGCTACAAGCCAGTGCAACCGATCTGCAGAAGGAATGGCTCTCAGACCGATCCTACCTACAGCGTTCGATCAACCTGCGTAGTGGGGCAGCTAAATCGCGAGACCGATTGAACACGGAGTTCTTGATCGGAAAGAATCGAACTCAAGCCCAACGCGTCTTTGGAGGCAACTTCTCGGAACGAGCCATCGGTGGCGCTGGCAACGACTACTTCTTTTACGTCTTCGGAGTCGATACGACTGATTTCGAGGATGACAAGCGTGGCGACCGCGTCTGACGCGGCAATCACTGCAAATACCCGAGGCCGAGTTGCGAGCGGTGAGATTCTCACTCACCGCTCGCCGATTCAGAAACTGTATCTGCTGAGCAGTTAGAGCCTTACTCTTTTTTCTCGAACTCGGCGTCGATGACGTTGTCGTCGTCACCACCGCCAGCATCTGCGGTTGCTCCAGCTGTCGCTGCTTCTGGTGCCGCGCCTTCAGCTCCTTCTGTTGCAGCCTGAATGTGCTCGTATAGAGCCTGCGATGCCTGAGCGAGTTCAGCAATCGCTGCTGTGATGGCTTCAGGATTGTCACCTTCCGCAGCCTGCTTCACTTTTTCGCAGGATGCCGTAATGGCTTCCTTTGAAGCATCGTCGAGCTTGTCTTCGTGCTCTTTCAGAGTCTTCTCTGTGGAGTGAACAATCGCAGATGCTTCGTTCTTTGCCTTGGCAAGTTCTTCCTTCTTCTTGTCCTCGTCAGCATGCGCGTCGGCATCCTTGCGCATCTTTTCGATCTCGTCCTCTGACAAGCCGCTTGATTCTTCGATGCGTACGGTTTGCTCTTTGCCGGTCGCTTTGTCCTTCGCTGAGACACTCAGAATTCCGTTAACGTCGATGTCAAACGAAACCTCAATCTGCGGCACACCGCGCGGGGCGGGTGGAATTCCATCGAGATTGAATTCGCCAAGCAACCGGTTGTCGTTAGCCATCTTGCGTTCGCCTTGGAACACTTTGACGGTCACGGCTGGCTGATTGTCAGCAGCAGTGGAGAACGTTTCACTCTTCGTCGTTGGGATGGTCGTGTTCCGTTCAACAAGAGCCGTCATGATGCCGCCTTCGGTTTCGATACCGAATGACAGCGGCGTCACGTCGAGCAACACAACGTCCTTCACATCGCCAGCGATGATACCGCCCTGAATGGCTGCCCCCAGTGATACCACTTCGTCCGGATTCACACCCTGGTGTGGTTCCTTGCCGAACATCTCTTTGACGAACGCCTGCACTTTGGGCACTCGAGTCGAACCACCAACAAGCACCACTTCGTGAATCTCGCTTGGTGACAGGCCGGCATCTTTAAGAGCGTTGCTCACTGGCCCGCGACAACGTTCGACGAGTGGGTCGATCAACTTCTCAAAGTCCGCGCGAGTCAGACTCAATTGCAAGTGCTTTGCTCCATTGGCATCGGCGGTGATGAACGGAAGATTGATGTCTGTCGACTGGGCCGTCGAGAGTTCCTTCTTCGCCTTTTCGGCAGCTTCGCGAAGTCGCTGTAAAGCCATCGCGTCTTTGCGAAGATCGATCCCGTCAGACTTTTCGAACTCAGCAGCAATGTGGTTGATGAGCACTTCGTCGAAGTCGTCACCACCAAGGTGAGTGTCGCCGTTCGTTGAAAGTACTTCGACCAGTTCATCACCGACTTCAAGAATTGAGACGTCGAAGGTTCCACCACCAAGGTCGAACACAACGATCTTCTCTGCTCGCTTCTTCTCCAAGCCGTAGGCCAGATCAGCAGCTGTCGGCTCGTTAATAATTCGAGCGACCTCTAGGCCAGCGATCTGACCTGAGTCCTTCGTCGCCTGCCGCTGGGCGTCGTTGAAGTAGGCGGGAACCGTGATGACAGCCTTGTTGACCGTATGACCAAGGTAGCTTTCCGCTGCCTCTTTCAGCTTACGAAGCACGAGCGCCGAGATTTCGGGGGGAGTGTGGTCTTTGTCGTTGACCTTAACTTTCACGTAGTCGCTGCCACTCCCAACAAT
>JBGCDN010000134.1:0-7724 GCA_045105495.1 Planctomycetaceae bacterium | reverse complement strand
AACCATCGTCGTCGTTCAGTCGAAGTCGTTATTGGACGATCCGCCACAGGAAACTTTCGTGAGGTACTTGCGCCAGTCGTTCCACTGTTGGCGTTGCTGCATGCGTTCACTATGGAGCTGTTCGTCGCCGTCTTCTCTCGCCGTGGATGTTCGTCCTATCCGCGGCGACGCTTCGCTGACGGTTTGAAAGTCAGAGGGCCAATTCCCTGAATTCCATTCCATAGATCCGCACATGCCGTCTATCGAGGACTGAACTTGCGACGAGAAGTCGTCCAACCGGACCGTCCCTATGTTCCAGCTACACGGGCTGAAGCGGAGAATACTCCTTAGCGAGCCAGCGGTTTGTAGCGACCGCCGGTGGGCTGGTCGGCTCCGTCACCCATTCGTTCCTTGCGTTGTGCTTCGTAGGCTTGGTAGTTGCCTTCACACCAGACAACGTTGCCATCGCCTTCAAATGCCAGGATGTGAGTGCAGGTTCGGTCAAGAAACCAGCGATCGTGGCTAATGACGATCGCGCATCCGCCGTAGTCGACGAGTCCAATTTCGAGTGCTCGCAGAGTATCAACGTCGAGGTCGTTTGTTGGTTCGTCCAGCAGCAGCAGGTTTCCGCCAGACCGCAGGACTTTGGCAAGGTGAACGCGGTTTCGTTCACCGCCGGAAAGCTGCTTCATGAGCTTTTGCTGTCCCGGACCTTTGAAGTTGAACCGGTTGCAGTAGGCTCGAGCGTGGATACGGGCCTTGCCGACTTCGAGGTGTTCGTGACCGCCTGAGATTTCTTCGTAAACGGTCTTGTTGTCGTCGAGCGTATCGCGACTTTGATCGACGTATGAAAGCTGAACCGTTTCGCCAATGGTTAGGGTGCCGCTATCTGGTGTTTCGGTACCCATGATGCAGCGGAACAGAGTTGTTTTACCGGCCCCGTTCGGTCCTACGATGCCCACGATTCCGCCGGGCGGGAGATTGAAGTTGAGATCCTTGAACAGAACTTTATCGTCGAACGACTTGGCCACGTTTTCAGCTCGAACGACTAAGTTCCCTAGCGGCTTCGATACAGGAATCTGAATATCCGCCGCGCTGTCGGCTGCATCGTATTCCTGAGACGCAAGTTCCTCATACCGCTCAAGCCGCGCTTTGTTCTTCGTGCCGCGAGCCTTGGGGCTCATGCGGACCCATTCGAGTTCTCGCTTGAGTTCGCGTTGTCGTTTGCTTTCCTGGCCTTCTTCTACAGCCAAGCGTTTCTGTTTTTGTTCGAGCCAGTTGGAGTAGTTGCCTTCGAACGGGTTACCTTTGCCTCGGTCGAGTTCCAAAATCCAGCCGGCGACGTTGTCCAGGAAGTAGCGGTCGTGAGTAATCGCAACGACGGTTCCCTGGAACTGATGGAGGAAGCGTTCCAGCCACGCGACAGATTCCGCGTCGAGGTGGTTGGTTGGTTCGTCCAGCAGCAGCATGTCCGGACTTCGGAGCAGAATTTGACACATGGCGACGCGACGTTTTTCACCACCGGAGAGTGTCTTTACCAACGCGTCGGCGGGCGGCAATCGCATGGCGTCGGCGGCGACTTCCAGGGTTCGGTCCAGTTCCCACAGATTGGCGGCGTCAATCTGGTCCTGAATCTTAGCCTGCTGCTCGAGCAATTTTTCCATTTCCTCGGGCGACATGTCTTCGCCGAGCTTCATGTTGATCTCGTTGAACTCATCGAGAATCGCCTGTGATTCTGCGACGGCTTCCTGGATACAGCCATCGACTGTCATTTCAGGGTCGAGATCTGGTTCCTGCTTGAAGTAGCCAACTCGGATATTCTTTGCTGGTCGGCAGACGCCTTCGAAGTCTTTGTCTTCGCCGGCCATGACGCGGAGCAGGGTACTCTTGCCGGCACCGTTGTTGCCCAATACACCGATTTTCGCACCCGGGAAGAAGGCGAGCCAGATGTCGGAGAGAATCTCTTTTTGATCGATGATCTTGGTGAGATTCTCGATGGTCATGATGTACTGTTGAGACATTGGTTCGTCCTGCTGGTTGGATCTGTTTTCGATCCGATTCGCCCATGGGGTGGATTTGCCAGAAATCCAGAGCTGTCTTGAGTTGGTTAGAAGGATCTTAAGCAAGATCCACTACTGATTTGCATGCGGCTTCAGAAGCTTGTTCAGAAGTTGGACGCAGCGGTCGTAGAGGCTTGGATCGCTGCTGGCTCTCGGCCCCGCCACATTCAGGACGCGGATTCTATGTTCAGCGATCCACTCCGCAAATCGGTTCTCACTGTTTTCCGCATCATTAATGTCGATCAACAAGTGCGGCTTTGGGTGAGACTTGGCAAAGCTAAGCGTTAAAGCCGTTCCACGCGTCAGCGGCATCGGAGCGATCAGCAGCGTTCCGTCGGAATCTCGCACGTTGAACCGAGTTCGAACCGCGTAATTTCGAGTTTCGGTTTCGCGAAGTGGGTATTGATCCGGAATTCGTCCATCTTCCGACCTCCGTCCAGCCGGGCACCAGCCATCGACTTCAAACCCTAATCCCATCGCGCAATCCAGCGCGGCGCGATCGACGCCGGTTTGTCCTCCTGACACGATTCTTGTAATCACGGCTTTGTGCTGCTTCTACCGTCCGACTTGCGGCTCGGTTTGTTCTGGTTCGGTCTTTTGGGGCATGCTGGTGATGATTGGGGCCCATTCGTTGCCCGTTGTCCATCCGCGAAGCCGGTAGTATCGCTCGCGCGGGGTCGCATGCAATGGATGAATGCCGTTTCGGTTGCACCAAAGGAAGTGCACCGCCAAACCAGCGGCGGCTGCGAGTAATGGGACGGCGGCTGCAAGATGCCCGAAACCAACGTAGAGCCCCAATGTTAGACCTGTGACGATGGCCCATCGAAGCAGCAGCCGGAACCGGTTTACTTCCAGTTCAAATCGGCCGAACAGTACCTGACCGACAAGCGACAGAAACAGCAGCAGGCTCAGTTCTAATTCCACGCCCATGATGGCTCGCAGTTCTATCGGCAGGCTTCCAGCTCTATTTAGATAATCGCGCCTCTTCAGGCGCTTGGCTTTCGTCGATCTCATAGTCTTCCGGGATGCGACCAAGCGTTTCGTCGATGTTGCGAAGTGAGAGCATTCGGAACACGAGGACTAGCGTCGCCACGATGACGAAGTGGGTCAGCAGGACCCAGGTCGGGATCGTCGGCAGATTGTAATAGTCGCGAGCGAATGGGCTGAGTGTCGCTTGAATCTGAGTGGGACTGACCAGGCCAAGGAGACGAAGTGTGTTGTCTGATACGCCACCCGTGCCAAGTACCGCAGCGATGAGTGTTGGAACCAGAAGGATGGCTCCAACAACGGAAAGCACCGTGTATGTCGCCACGGTTTGACTGCGGATACGTGTGCTGATCCATAAGGCGAACCAGGCAACCGCCGGCAACCAAATGAGAACCGAAACAACAGACCATACAAAGTCCATCACCAGCGGCGTGAAGCCTGTGACGAGCGAGGGGGCTCGGACGTATTCGATGATGGCCAGAGTGATGATGGGAACGCCGGCGACCAGAATGATTCGCCATAGTCCGCTACTCTTTTCCAGCAGGATCGATCGGCCAGTGAGCGGCGTTGTGAGGAGAATATCCAGCGAGCCACGTTGACGCTCGCCGGCAATGAGACCGGCTCCGTAGGTTCCAACCAGCAGCAACGAACCCAGCCACAGCAATGCTCGAAGCATGGTATGTGCGAGCCCCACATTTGTGGCGACAAGGCTGGCGATAAAGATGAGTGGCAGTTCGACAATAAACAGTATCCGTAGTAGGTAACGGATGCGTCCCAGCGATCGCCGACCTGTTTCTCGCCAACGCACTGGATTGAATTGTGGTTTGTGGTTCTTTTCTTTTAGCAGTTCAATCTCGCCGACAAGCCGGTTCGCATCCTGAACGAATCGATCGACTTCATGTTGTGCCTGAAGAACGTAGTTCTGTGAGTTCTGAAAGACCCGACTACCAATGCTAAGTGCTGCTCCCAGGATGCAGGTTCCGGAGCAGAGGAACCAGGGGACAAACGGCTTGGCATCCAGGTAATTGAAGTCCAGAAACCACACCGGCCACGCCCATGCACATGAAAAGAATGTCAGGAGGAATATGGCGTACGTACACATCAACGCAGACACCGTTGTTTGGCAAAGTACCGACATCCAAATACTCAACGCGCCGATTTGAACGGCAGTCATTAGCAATAAGATGATGCCTTGAACCAATTGGGCATTGCTGACACCGCCGTAGCTATAGGCAACTGCCAGCAAGGGGAGTGACAGCAGTACGAACGAGAACATCGGGACCCGTCGGCTAAACAGGTTTTGCAGAATGCTGCTCACTGTTCCCAACGGAGTGAGTAGCAGAATGCCCAGCGTGTTTCGGCCTTTGTCCTCTGCGATCACTCCGCAGGTGATCGCGGGAATGACAAGGCACAGTCCACCGAATTGAATCCAAACCAGATCGCGAAATAAGTCTTCGCCGCGACCAATCACTGGTGAGCCACCTGCGGACGACTGAAAGAACAGCCAGCAAGCGACGCCAAACAATGTGGCAGCGTAAATGAACCGCACAATGTAGGTGCGACGCTCGGCGGCCATCTGTTTCAGTTCGATGGTCAGCAGAGGAAACTGCATCAGGTTCAGGACTTTCGACTTCATGCCGTAAACCCGGTTGTGATGCGCATGAAGACCTGTTCCATATCCATGACTTCGGGGTGGAACAATCGGATTTTGGCTCCTGCTTTGTGCATCTCGTCCAGCAGAGTTTCAGGAGTAATCACTTCGGACTTCACTTGAACATCCAGACGTTCGTCCTGGACGTCCACTTCAACAACTCCGCGGATACTCTTAATTCCAGCCAGCATGCCTTCTGTCAGATTCGTGATGTGAACCTGAATGTTCTGATGAACGCCAAGTCGCTTGTAGATGTCATCCAGCGAACCTTCGACGACCATCTGACCGCGTTCCACAATGCCGATCCGAGTACATAGATGGGCCAGTTCGTGAAGGATGTGGCTTGAGATGATGATGGTTTTTCCCATCTCCTGCAGAGCTTTCAACAACTCACGCATCTCGATGCGAGCGCGAGGGTCGAGGCCGCTGGCGGGTTCGTCGAGCAGCAGAACCGACGGGTCGTGGAGCAGAACACGAGCGATCGAAAGCCGTTGTTTCATTCCGCGAGACAGTCCATCGACCGCCACGCTGCGTTTGTCTGAGAGGCCGACAAGTTCGAGAGCGTCGCCGATAGTGTGCTCGCGTTGTTCGAGCGGTAGTTGGTAAGCCGCTGCGAAAAACTGCAGGTAGTCTTCTGAAGTCAGGTCTTCATACTTACCGAACGAATCTGGCATATAGCCAATGCGTTTGCGGACCTCATGGGTATTGCCGACAACCGAGAATCCATCCACAAACACCTTTCCGAACGCCGGAGCTTTCAGCGTTGCGAGGACCTTGAGCGTCGTGGATTTTCCAGCTCCGTTCGGTCCGATGAAACCAAACACTTCGCCTCGCGGGACTTCAAATGAGATGCCACGCACCGCTTTGAAGGTTCCATAATTGGCCCACAGGTTGTCGATTTTGATTGCGTTCGGAACGAGGTCCGTCATGGCATTTCCTTGTCGGACTGAGTTCCCGTTGGTTCTCGGTGGAACAGACGACGATGGGCGTGAACGTCGCCGGTGGTTCCCAGCACGACAATGACCAGAGCTTCGTCGGGGTTTGTTCGATCCAGAATTCCAACGTCTTCAAGGCTTCCGTGGCCGTTGGGCGAAATCGATGAGACGACAGAGAAGAACCCACGGCTCTCAACGATAGAAGCCTGTGTGGCCGTTTCCGCAAAGTCAAAAGTCCGCCGGTCAAGGCCTTCCGGGCCAGATAGAGTTTTCTTCCCGCTGATCACTCGAACCGCCGCGCCCGGGTTGGCTGTTGCAAGCTTTCGGATCGCTACAGCGGGTTCGTTGAACACTTCAGAACTTTTCATATCACCCCAATCAACACTCGGGGCTTCCTCGGCGGCGATGTCGAAACTGGTTCGACGCGATACTGTGGGAGACCACTTTTTGATTGGAAGCGAAACGTTGTAGAGCGTTGTTGGTCGCCCGGTGATGGTTGGTACTGGAGGCGTTTCAGATTCTGGAACGATTTCCTTGAAGTAGCTTGCGTTCTTAAGTTCGTTGCTGGCGATAACCTGCCATCGCACGTTTCCGGAGGTATCGACAGAAGCGAATAACTGATTGTCCAGCTCGACTTCGACCGGGGTAGCCGTCGAGGTGAAGAGTGTTTCGACGTCAGTGATGCGGACGACTCGATTGTCTTCAGCCCAGTCAACAAAACGTAGCGCTGTTCGGTAGTCCTCCGTTCCGATGTAGCGGTTGGCAAGGAAGACCATCACGCCGGTAAAGAAGATGCACGAAGCGGGGAAGAGAACCCATGTCAGCATTCGCTTTCGAAGTCTTCCCAACAGTAGCCAATCGCCTGGTGCAATGGTGAATAGGAACAGTCCGAGTACCGTCATGATGATCGGCAGCGGGACAGTTTCAACAGAATCTGGTACCAGCGATGTTTTGAAGGTACCGGCGGACTGAAGTGGTTTTGGAGCATACGGAGGAATCACAGTTCCGACGTTTTGCAGGTCGTTCGGGTCGTAACCCTGTGAAGCCAGGTTTGAGATGTCGGTCGTTGGGCTGCTCCGACGCTCTAGTTGAACTTCAGCCCAGCTACCATTGGCTCGCAAGCGATCTGCAGTTTGACGCCTAACCTTCCACAGCCAGCAAGTGACGTCTAACGCTTCGCTGTCGCTGAAGTTGGCGGGATTCTTTGTCGTTACCCCAACTCGACCGATACCACGTCTTGAAAGAAGAATCGGTTGCGGACTGGTTAGCCGATCGTTCGGGCCGACGAGATAGGCGTTCTCACCAGCCTCGCGGCTACAGATCTCGTTAAGGAAGTCGCAATCTCGATCGGTAACTGAACCAGAACCATCAATCAGGACACTGCCGCCAGCATCGACCCAGCTAAGTAACGCGTCTCGCTGCAAGTCTTTCAGTTCCTGCAGTGCGTCAGCGGCCACGACAATCACGTCATAAGCACACAGTGCCGCCGCGCGGCGTGGGGCATCGGTGGTGGGAAGTCTGACCTCAACAACATCAACATCCCCTGAACTACCTGACTTGCTGTTGCCGGATGTTCCCGGGCGATATTGGTCGAGACTAATGCGGTCGAGATAGGCAAAGACGTTACGAACCGCTTCGTCACCCGCAGGCGTGATCATTCCGATCAGAAGTTGACGTCGCCAGTCAGCTGGGATCTTGAGGGTTGTGGTATCGAGGTCGAAGTTTCCCCAGACTGGCGATTGGAATCGAGCTTTTATCTCGATGCTCTCGGCTTCGTTAGACAGTGGTGGCAACACCAGCGGCAGGACGAATTCGCCGAACCCCAGAGCGACATCCGGGTTTTCGTAACGCATCAGAACCGTCAATGAATCCTGAACTTCGACGAACAGGGTGCCCTCAATCAGCTTGTCGGTGTTCCAGCTAAGAACCAGCTCCAACGGGATTGGTGCTTGTGACCGGAACCGAGGATTCTGCCCCACGACGCGCAGGGTCAGGTCTTGCGCAGTGGCGTTTGAGGCCAGAAGGCACGCGAGTGCACCGAGCGTCAGGCAGAGCGATCGCAGTGGTTTGCCGAGTTCCAAAAAATGTGTCCCCTGATGATCAGCACAAACA
>JBGCDN010000133.1:0-6693 GCA_045105495.1 Planctomycetaceae bacterium | reverse complement strand
TTCGCTCGACCACCGCGCAGGGCGTCCAGGTAGTAAGGCCGACCATTGCGAGGGACGACCATTAATCGACTGGGGCCGAATCGGCCGCCAATGTTGCCGCCAGCCGCGGCCATTGCCTGAAGCATTGTCGGTCGTCGCCCTGCGGGAATTACATGTTCGCCTCCGGGAAGTAAACCGCTGGTGAAGTAAGTGCCAACAGGCGGTGACTTCATGCTGATGGTGTCACCAATTCGAATCGGTGACATCAAACCAGTGGTTCGACTTGTTCTCCCTCGCAGCAACTCTGCAGTTGCGTCGCGGTCGTAAGCTCCAACTGCTGCGAGTGCTGACAAGACCGTGGCACCCTGAGCCTGCACGTCGACAGTACTAGCTGCATTGCCTCGCGCGTCGCGCCGCGAGTGGAGAACTGTGACTCGCACGGTTCTTTTTCGCATCAGTGATACGATGATTCTTCGCTCTTCTTTCAGGAAACCGCCATCGAGATAAGCCGCTGCGATTTTCTTGTTGGCCTGGCTGACGGTGAGGCCTCTGACTGAAACAGAGCGAACCAATGGCAGGAACACGGTTCCGTCGCCAAGAACCGGAACAGGATGACCCATGCTTGGAAGAATACCGTTGCCCTTGCCCGGCATGTGGACGGGAGCATCTTTGAAGCTGCTCAGAACTCCATCGACGATCACTGCAAGATAGTCGCCGGTATCCAGTCGGTATGGAGCCTGTGCGGGGCGGCTACGGGAAACGGGCTGACGCTGAGGAAGAATACGTCGGTAGCTTTGTGCGTCCGCGAAAAGACCAGGCAACAGCAGTAGTCCAAGGACGACGAGCGAAGATCGAAACATAGGTGTGCTCCGCAGCCCGTGGTAAAGAATCGACCGCTCAATTGGAAGGTGCTTGCTGGCTCGCGTCAAATACTGACGCGAATTTGAGCCAGACAGGCGTTTATCGTGTGCCGCCGGTAAACTGTCTTCGTCCAGGAGTGTCCAGTAAGGGTTCCCATGCGTCATAGAATTGCTGTTTGTCTGCTGTTTCTTGCCGGCCCCGCCTTTGTAAACGCACAGGCGTCAAAACCGGACACCTCAAGCGGCGACAAGATGATCGCCGAGTACTTTCGCGCTGAAACGAAGAAGCTGCAGCTGTCACTGCGCGACGAGTTTCAAACGGCGGAGCAGTGGCAGTCTGCACGGGAAACTCTGCGACCTCAGTTGCTTGAGATGCTGGGCTTGAGTCCCCTACCCGATCGAACACCGCTTAACGCTGTGGTGACGGGAACGGTTGAGCGAGATGACTTCAAAGTTGAGAAACTGCACTTCCAGTCCCGGCCGGGTCTGTATGTGACAGCGAATCTTTATTTGCCAAAGAAGATCGATGGCAAGCTGCCCGCCGTTCTCTATGTGTGCGGGCATGGGCCAGTGAAGAAGAATGGAGTTAGCTACGGCAACAAGGTTCACTACCACCATCATGGCAGTTGGTTTGCTCGCAATGGTTTTGTTTGCCTCACCATCGACACGCTGCAGTTGGGTGAAATTGAAGGCGTCCATCACGGCACCCATCGTGAGAAAATGTGGTGGTGGCTGAACCGAGGCTACACACCCGCCGGTGTTGAAGCATGGAACTGCATGCGCGCTTTGGACTATCTGCAGTCGCGTCCCGAGGTCGATGGCGAGCGACTGGGTGTTACAGGTCGGAGCGGTGGTGGTGCCTACAGCTGGTGGATTGCAACCACAGACGAACGCGTCAAATGTGCGGTTCCCGTCGCGGGGATCACAGATTTGCAGAACCATGTTTACGACGGCCAGACGAAACGGTTCCCCGATGGGTGTGTTGAGGGGCATTGCGATTGCATGTTCATGGTAAACACGCATCGCTGGGACTACCCGAGGTTGGCGGCCATGGTCGCACCGAGGCCGCTGATGATTAGTAATACCGACAACGACACAATCTTCCCACTGGATGGTGTCTACAGAACCTTCACTGAAGCGAGGCACGTCTATGGGCTGTTGGGGGCTTCAGAGAAAATTTCCTTGAACGTCACGCAAGGCGGTCACGGCGATACCCAGCAGCTTCGTGTTTCCGCCTTCGATTGGTTGAACCAAAATCTTCGCGGTAAATCCGAACCGATTCGTCAGGTGGCTGATAAGTTCTTCGAACCAGAAGAATTGAAAGTCTTTAGCCAACTGCCAAAAGACGAGATCAATACCTCGGCTCATGAATACTTCGTCCCAATAGCAGAGGCACCGCCGATTCCAAAGTCTGAAGAGAATTGGATTGAACACCGAGACAAGCTCATGACATCGCTACGGGCGAAGTCGTTCAACGGGTGGCCGAAGTCAGAAGAATCACTGGGGGCAACAGAAGCGTTTCGAGTAGAGCGTCAGGGTTTGCGACTGCGAGCGGTGGACTTTACCAGTCAGAGTTCCATTCGGTTGCGTCTATTTGTCTTGCAGAAGGCGACGGACGAGACGCCGAAGCTGGTTGTGCTGAACCCGGTTGACGAGGGCGGCTGGCAATCGTTTCTCAATACAGTAGCTCCCGCGTTTGGAGACGAAGTGCCAGCACCTCTTGAGAAGACCGAATCAGACTTCGATTCGACGAAGAAGATGATCACATCATTCAATTGGGCGATGGCTTGGGTGGCCCCGCGAGGGATCGGGCCGACGAAGTGGGATCAGTCAGAATCGAAGCAAACGCAGCATCGTCGTCGTTTCTATTTGCTCGGGCAGAGTCTCGACGGGATGCGTGTTTATGATGTTCGTCGAGCACTGCAGGTTCTGCAGGCGGATGAAGAATTGGCGACGGTTCCACGATGGATTCAGGCACACGGAAACATGTGCGGAATCGCTGCCTACGCATCGTTGTTCGAAGAACCCGTTCAGCGAATTGACTTGCACAACCCGCCAGCTGACCACCGCAACGGACCATACCTGTTGAATGTGAGCCGCTTCATGCACATGTCTGAGGCGATGCTTATGGCGGCAGAGCGCAGCCCCGTTGTGATCTACGACGAAGCTGCAGCGAAGACACGATGGGAACACGCCGCCAGTGTTTTGGGGATACTGGAAAAGTCAGATCGTCTGAAATTCCGGACCGGTGGTTAGTCTTCCAAGTTGGAGTCCGGCCAAGCGAACTCCGACGGGGCTATCCCATACTTTCGATGATCTTCTTGACGACGGCCTTGAAGCGACTTCGTTGGTCTTCCGGGCAATAAAGCGTGACGTTGTACTGGCAGGAAGGAGCCAACACGGACGCTCGATAGCCGGAATCTTTAGAGAACCAGACCTGCATGTCGAAGGTCGATAGCAATGCTGGTCCGAAGCCGTCTGTATCAACGACTTCTGGTGGGCCTTCTTCGTAACCGTCGGTTCCAGCCTTAAGTTGGTTGCAGCGAAAATCGTGAGCGGTCCGGACAGGGGCGAGAGGGTCTGCGTCCTCTCCCTGGTTCATTGTCTGTGCGATGTCGCCGACAAGACTGCCAGAAATCGCTTGTTTAATTTCGATGCGAATGTCGTTCATTTTGAAACGGGCCCACTGCGGCTTTCCGCCGGATCCGCCACCGGAAGTGCGTTCCCAGCCTTTCGGATAGACGCAGGTGAAGTCGACATTCTCAGAGGTGAATGCAACATACTCTTTCGGCAAGGTTGTCGGGCCGCCTGAGCCTCCACCGCTACTCGCAGAGAATATCCAGTATCCAATCCCGCCAAGGATGCATGCAGCCACAACCCCGCTAACAGCGAGTATGGCTTTGGTTACGCCGTCCAGCTGCTTCTTGGTCTTCTCATCCAGTTCCGCAGGTTGGGACTTCTTCTGCTTCTTCCGGTCCTTCGCCTTCTCGACCGCAGCCGGAGACTTCGCACTTTGCGCTCGACGGCGCGGTGGTAGTTGTCCAGCGCCGGGTTCTTGTGGACTGGACCGCTTGCGTCTTGGCTTGGGAAGTGTCAGCGGGTCGCCGCAGTCGGGACAATTAACGGTACGACCGGCGTTTTGGTCCTTCGTTTTGACTACGCGGCCACATTCGCATTTGGCATGAATCATCGTTGGCGTTCTCGGTCAATGTGAGCTCGAAAGCTCAAACGAACACCCGCGAGATGTCAGCGATGAATCAACAGACTGCAAGTCGTGAGCAGGTGGAAAGGAGCATAAGTGACACTGTCGAAGCGAAAGTGCAACTTGCTCCTCGGCTCGGCTGCTGAGAACTGAACACCGGCTGGCATCGAGGTGCTATGAAATGAGTGGCTACTGATCAGTGTACCGGTGCTCTATCTGTGACAGAACTAACAAACCTCAAAATCTGCGGATCCGAAGTTCGGGACGGGGCGGACTAAGCCTGCCCGCCGGCTTCAGCCGCCAGCCGTCGTTTCTTGGCCGCGATAAACGACTTCACACACATGAGCACAAACAAGGCGCAGATGGCTCCCATGAGCAGCGTGACCACGACAGCGCGAACGTTGTAGTCGCCTCCTTTGGCGAGAACCATCAGGCCGCGTCCAAGGCCGGCCAGAGCTCCCAAGAGTCCGATCATGGCTGCACCGTGCATCGCGTGCTTCAGCTTCTTCTCGTCCAAAGCGAGAAAGCCACACAGCAGCAGCGGAGCACCGAGGAAGGCTGGGATCATTGCGGTCATTGAACGCTTTGCCGGAGGAGCTTCTGCTCCGGCTTCTACGGTTTCGCCGTCAGCTGGGGCGGGAGCAGATGGCGTGCTGGTGAAATAGGCACCCAGACCGAGGACAATGAGAATAATGCCGAAAACGATTGTTGGTTTTGCCATTGTGGCTTCTTTGCAGCAGGATCTGATAGGTTTCGTGGCGATTGTACGCTGAAGAAACGTGACGACCAGCGTACACGCTGATTCGAATCTGAAGGTTCCAATCCCAACGTTGATATTGGCCGCCGGTCGATCGGTCGAATATCGAGGAGATGCACATGTTTGCGAGAGTCCTTTGCTTCACCGCAGCCTTGTTCGCTCAACAAGAGCGACCGCCTGTCTTCGACGTGGTTGATCCCGCATCGGTTCAATTGGATGCAGAGAAGCTGCAAAAGATCGACAAGTACATGCGCGAGAAGGTGGCGGATGGAAGCATTGTCGGTTGCTCGGGGTTAATCGCCAGAGGTCAGAAGGTCGCCTACTTCCAGACGTGGGGTGATATGAACCGTGAGAAGCAGCAGCCGATGCGGGCCGATACGATTTTCCGGATCTACTCAATGTCCAAGCCCATCACATCTGTCGCGGCGATGCAGCTCGTCGAACGTGGGAAGATGAAACTGGACGACCCTGTTTCGAAGTACCTGCCAGCCTTGAAAGACATGAAGGTATTGAAAGGTGACGAATCGGTTCCCGCCGAAACTCCGATTTCCGTTCGGCACCTGATGAGTCATCAAGCTGGGTTTACGTACGGATTTTTCGGCAACAGCAAAGTTGATCAGGCCTATCGCAAAGCCGGCGTCCTGATGACCGGTGCGAACGTTGAAGATACCGTCGGGAAGCTGGGAAGTATTCCCCTGCAATACGAACCCGGTACTCGGTGGCACTACAGCGTTGCGACTGATGTCCTCGGGCGTTTGGTCGAAGTTGTTTCCGGAGAGCGATTCGATGTCTATCTTGAGAACAATATTTTCAAGCCATTGAACATGGTTGATACGTCGTTCGTGGTTCCCGCCGACAAGCTCGATCGGTTCGCAGAAATGTACCGAGAACGAAACAGCGAGCTGAAGCCTGCCAATCGCTTCTCATCGAGACGCTTCATTGATCCAAAGAATACGTATTTCTCTGGGGGTGGTGGTTTGTGTTCAACAACAAGAGACTACCTGCGGTTCTGTCAGGCGTTGCTTGCCGGAGGTGAACTGGATGGTGCTCGTATCCTGAAGGCCAGTTCGATAAAGCAGATGACGACAAATCAACTGAAGACTCCCGGATTCAAATTCGGTCTTGGGTTCTCAATTACAAGCGAAGGCGAATACAGCTGGGGCGGCGCGGCGGGGACTCGGTTCTACATCAATCCGAAACGGAATTTGATCGGGATTTACATGATCCAGATCAACCCGTACGGAAGTCGCAAACACGGCGGCGTCATGAAACGTCTGACCTATGAAGCTGATCTGGGATCATCGGTGCCAGGAACGGAACCCACGGCACCGATGCCATAAACGCGGGAATTGGCAGTCCCTCACCATGTTTGAAGCATTCACAGAACACAAATTGGACGACAACCATTCCGTCTTCAGCGGCCAGATTCTACCTGCACTTGAGCTGTCAGATTTCCAATTCAAAACGCTTTGGGAACTGCACCCGGCCGAGCATCACGACATTCAGATTCACGGACGGATAGTCAAGACGCCACGCTGGCAGCAGGCCTATGGAGCCGACTATTACTTCAGCGGCCAAACATACAGTGCGATGGAGATTCCGGAGCTGCTGGAACCTGTCCTTGAATGGGCACGGTTGGCGATCTTTCAGGGATTGAACGGCATTCTTGTGAACTGGTACGACGGACGGCTTGATCACTACATCGGTAAGCATCGAGACAGTGTTGCCAACATGATCGAAGGGGCGCCGATTGCTACGATCTCGCTCGGCGAAGAACGTAAGTTCCGAATGCGTCCGTGGAAGCAATCTGGATTTCAGGACTTCCCTGCCTCGTCAGGTTCGGTGTTCGTGATACCGTACGAGACTAACCTTGCGTGGACACACGAAGTTCCGCC
>JBGCDN010000132.1:0-11027 GCA_045105495.1 Planctomycetaceae bacterium | reverse complement strand
TCGCTCCGTAAGGACTATGAGTTCCCGCTCGAATACCACGGCATCCGCGGCAAGTAACACACGGAAGCAACAATCGCCTCATCGCGTATTGACGTCGATCTGAAAGTCTCAACATGAGCATGCAGTTGGAAGACCCGCGGGTCATTGAATTCGATGTCCGAACGGACGAAATGCTGGTCAACATGGGCCCGCAGCACCCCAGTACACATGGTGTGCTTCGTCTACTACTGCGAACCGATGGCGAGATCGTCCACGAATGCACGCCGCACATCGGCTACCTGCACCGCTGTGCCGAAAAAATCGGCGAGAACCTCGCGCTACCGCAGTGGATTCCATACTCGGACCGTATGGATTACCTCGCAGCGATGAACATGAACCTTGGAATGTCTATTGCGAGTGAGAAGCTCATCGGCATGGAGGTGCCACAAAAAGCGATGGTCCTTCGCGTTCTCATCGCCGAACTAGGGCGCATCGCCAGTCACTTGGTCGCGATGGGAACGTATGGCTTGGACCTCGGTAGTTTCAGCCCGTTCCTCTACGCCTTTCGCGAGCGTGAGATCATTCTCGACCTGTTCGAAGAAGCCTGCGGGGCTCGGCTGACTTACAGCTACCTCACAATTGGTGGAGCCACGCACGACCTGCCGGGCGAAATCATTATCCCACCGGGCCTGGCATCGCTTACGAAACAAGATCCAAACCAGCGAGTCCAATGGACTGATGCTGTCTTGATGTTCCTCGAATGGCTCGAGAAGCGGATCAAGGAATACCACACTCTGCTTACGCGAAATGCAATCTTCGTTAAGCGAACAGCGAACATCGGCAACCTGACACCAGAGATGGCAGTCAGCTACGGCTGTACTGGTCCGGTTCTTCGCGGTAGTGGAATCGATTTCGACCTGCGTCGTGACGGTGATCCACTCTACACGCGAATGTACGAAGATTTTGACTTCGAGGTCCCCGTCGCTCCGTTTGACGACGCCCCACACGATGCCGTCCTTGGAGATAGCTGGTGCCGGTTCTATGTCCGGATGCTGGAAGTCGTTCAGTCGATCAGCCTGGTCCGTCAGGCAATTGATAAGTACCCAACGGCTGAAGGCGATTATCGACTTCCGTTCAAAATGAACACGAAGTTGCCGAAGGACGAAGTCTATCTTGAAACCGAAGCTCCACGAGGCCAGATGGGCTTCTACATAGTCGGCAACGGATACTCCGCAGAACCAATGCGTGCTCGAGCGAAGAGTTCGTGCTTCTGTAACCTGTCTGTCATCGGCCACATTGGCAAAGGCGTTCCACTTGCTGACATCCCGGCCATCGTCGGCTCCCTTGATGTCGTCATGGGTGAGATTGACCGATAGACCGATGGACGACGAGCCTCCTCCCACATCTGGTTTGCTCAAAGAATCGATCATTGACGAGCAGATCCATTTGCTGCAAGCAGCAATGGTCAAGCTAACAAACTGCGTACAGCAACTGAGCGACGATCAGATCTGGTGGCGCCCTGTCAACGATCTGAACTCTGTTGGCAATCTGATTCTGCATGTTTGTGGCAACCTCCGGCAGTGGGTGATAAGCGGCGTGGGTGGAGAACCAGACCGACGCCAGCGAGAGGCTGAATTCAGCGCAACTGGTGGGCAAACAAGTGAAGCTCTTTGCCAACAACTTACCGATACTCTTGCTGCAGTAGCCTCGGTCCTTCGAGTAACCACGATCGAACAGTTGCTAAGCAAACGCACGATTCAGGGTTTCGAAGTCACCGGGCATGGTGCCATTGTGCACTCGGTCTCGCACTTTGTTGGACACACCCATCAAATCATTCAGTTGACACGACTTCAGCTCGGTAGCGATTACGCGTTCGCATGGTCACCTGAATCGCCCACCACCGACCTGCCAATCTAACGGAGGACTGCACCGACCTAATGGGCGGATTCCTGGATGCAACTGCTGCCTGGCTACCAGGCACGATTACCATGGGCTGTCTCATCATCGGGTCGGGCTTCTTCTCTGCCAGCGAGACAGCATTCTTCTACCTGACTCACGACAAGATCCGTGAGTTCGCGTCTGGCAACTTCCGTCAACGCCTGGTTGCGCGGCTGATGAGTGATCCAGAGCGGCTTCTCACTGCTGTGCTCTTTTGGAACCTGATGATCAACCTGATGTATTTTGCCGTCAGCGTGATCGTGGTCCATCGTCTCAGCAATGCCAAACTCAACGTCGCAGCTGGTGTGTTTGGCGCCGTCAGCCTGATGTTCATGATTTTGATCGGCGAAGTTCTCCCCAAGAGTACTGCCGTCGTATTCCGAAACAGTCTCGCCCCGCTTGCAGCGATTCCGCTTGCGGCCACTGTTCGTGTTCTGGATCCGCTCATTCCAACGCTTGAAAGAATCTCGACATCTATTCGTAATTGGCTCTGGCCAGATCTCGAAGACGAACCGGTTCTGTCCATCTCTGACATGGAACATGCGATTGAAGCGTCAAAGAAGACAGCGGACGTTGGTGTGGCAGAACAACACGTCCTACAAAACATCATTGAGCTTTCAGACCTGAAGGCCGAAGAGCTGATGCGACCTCGCGGGATGTTTGCAACAAGAACCAGCCCAGTGTCGGCACATCATTTGAGTGACCTGGACCCACAAACTGACATCGTTGCGGTCATGGACCAGAGCAATGAACGAGTTGTTGGGGCAATTTCAATTGATTCAAGAGTTGGTCCACCAGCGGAGACCACGAAAGTTCCGATCGAGAATGTTGTCACGGTCCCGTGGTGCGGTTCCTTGACCTCAACGCTTCAACTGATGCGTAAGGAATACGCAAGAGTCGCCGTGGTTGTCAGTGAATATGATTTGCCAGTCGGCATCATCACCTACACGGATCTCATGGACGCCATCCTTGTTCCTCAGACAGGTCGAACCAAACGGCTGCTCAAACGAGAACCCGTCGTCGAGATCAAACCGGGGCATTTTGAAGTTGAAGGCATCACAACACTGAGGTACCTGAATAAGCGGCTGGGGCTGGAACACGATCCGGAACTGGATGCCTCGCTGACCGTCGCGGGCCTGCTTCAAGACAAGCTCCACGAACGCCCTGAAGTCGGGCAGTACTGTGAATGGAAGGACTGGCGAGTCACCGTAATCGAAGCATCAGCGCCGGGACAGATTAAGGCTCTCCTGCACGAGGAGACCTACGAATGACAGGCTGGACCATCGCGCTGCTGATTTCTTCAATCGCGCTGTTCCTACTGGCGATACGGTTGTCGGCTTTTTTCAGCGGATCAGAAACGGGTTTCTATCGCCTCAGTCGCATCAGACTTAGCATCGCATCGCAAAACGGCGATTCCATTGCCAAGCGCTTACTTTGGTTCTCTGGTATGCCGGAGCGATTCGTAGCCACAGCATTGGTTGGCAACAACATCGCGAACTACCTCGCCACATTCGCCATCGGACTCATGGCTGTCGCCTTCCTGCCAAACAACTCCGGACTGGCCGAAATCCTGCTCACGCTTGCCCTTGCGCCACTGATTTTCATTTGGGGAGAACTGATTCCCAAGACAGTCTACTACCGAGCTCCGATGCGATTCCTCGGAAAGCACAGCCGGGCGCTCACCGCGTGGTACTACGCCCTCAGACCAATCAGCGCGCCGCTTACGGTCATTGCCAAGCTGGTGGAACGATTCGGAAACAGCGAGAAGCAACCACTTGAATTGCTGCTTGGACGGAACCGACTCATCCATGTGCTCAATGAGGGGCATCGCGAAGGGTTACTCGGTAACGTCCAGCGGCGACTCGCTGAAAGCGTCATGGAACTGTCTGGACAACCTGTTGATGCGTCTATGGTTCCGTCTGTCCGAGTACTCAGCGTACCGAAAGACACTTCCGTGACAGAAACCCTCGACCTGTCCAAACTGTATTCCTTGTCTCACATCCTTGTTCACGAAGGTGATGCCAACGACTGGATTGGATATGTCTGCATCGGCGATCTAAGAGGCGAGACGATCGAGGAGGCCATCCAGCCGATCATCCGGATCCCGACCGGTCTGGGAAAATTGGACGCGATACAACGTATGCGAAAACAACGGGCATTCTTCGCTGTCGTGGCCAGAGAGAATGAACCGATCGGCGTAGTTACTGAACGGGGGTTACTCGCTCCCCTATTCAGACCACGACAGGTAAGCGAGATACCGTAATCGCATTGGCCGCCGCGACGGATCTCCAAAGCCCCGGATCTCCACTGGGCTTCTACGTTGTCAGCGAACTCGATTTGAATTTCGATATCGCCTAGTTCGAGTAAGAGAACAGACCAACTCAGATTCATTCTGAAGGCGTTGGATCGGCGGAGCGATCCACGACTATTTAAGACAACCCGCGGAACGTTCCTGTGCTTGTAGCGAACTTGTCCACTTCCATCCCGAGTCGCTGAAGCTCGCTCACGAAGAGATTTGGTAGCGGGTAGTTTCTCTTCTGGTCAAACGCGAGGTGCTGGCCGTGTGAGAATCCACCGCCAGCGAAGAGAACGGGCATGTTGCGATTATCGTGGTTGGAGGCGTTCCCAAGATTACTTGTCAGAAGTACCGACGTCCGATCCAGCATATGACCACCGGGTTCTTTGATCCCCTGGAGTCCTCGAAGAAACTCGCCCCACTCGGCAACGATCGACTGTTCGATCAGTGCCAACTGATCCAGCTTGTCCTCGTCACGTCCATGGTGACTCAATCCATGGTAGCCCTCTCGTACACCATTGATGGGCACAACCCCACCGCCGGCTCCAAGGTGATACGAAACGAACCGAGTAGAATCCGTTTCCAGAGCAAGCCGAATCACATCGCTCATTAGCCGTTGCTGGCCAATGAAGTCACCACGATTGCGAATGTCGACCGGGCGCGGGGCTTTCACTTTTGGCTTCGGTCGATTCGCCCACGCTTCTGATTCAGACAGACGAACTTCAAGATCTCGAACACTCTCAAAATACGAGTTCAATCGTTGTTGATCCCCTTTACCGAGCTCTCGTGCGAGACGTTTTGCGTCGTCGCCAACCAAGTCCATGATGCTGCGTCCCTGTTTGACGCGTCGTGCCTTTCGTTTACGTTCGGCAGGTGAATCATCAATAAACAACTTCGCAAAGAGACGTGACGGAGAATTCTCCGCCGGAATCATCGCGCCACTTTCTGTGTATGACGGACTGGTGCTGCTGGAACTGCTGAGAACCAACGAGGGGTAACGAGTTTGGCCACCAAGGTGCTTTGCCATGAGCTGATCGACAGACACACTGTTCTTGCCAGAAGCACCGCCAGGATTTGCAGACAGCAAACTAGCCTCGGCTCGGTGTCCCCCCTTCACACCCGGGTGCGAACAACCAGAGATCACCGTAAAGTGCTCCCGCAGGTCGTCAATCGATTTGAGGTATCGACTTGGCTGGTAACCCCGCCCGGTTCCCTTCGGGTTGAGATTCTCAGCGACTAACCCCAGGCCAAGCGTCATCGACACGAACCGCTTGACCTTGTTTGGCTCTTCGCCACCGAAGGCCGGATGCATCGCAGTCAGCCACGGAATACCCAGTGCGACACCTGTTCCTCGCAGGACGGTTCGGCGCGATAGTTGGCTGCGAAGATTGAAGTGAACTCGCTTATTCATTTTGTTCTCAGTCTCTCACTTATTCCGGAACACTTCGCTGGCAATCACGCTGTGGAGTAGTGATCGCAGTCCGTAATTACTATCGGCAGCAGCATCGACAATTCGCTTAACTTCTGGTCGATCAGCAAATCCAACCGAGGCACCCGTTCCATATGTGACAAGGTGCTCGACGACGTTCCTCGCGATGCTCTCCGGTTGAGTCACAATCAGTTTCTGAAACTCCATCACGTTCCGGAAAGAACGACCATCGGAAAGTGAGTAGCTTGCATCGACTTTCGGCCCCCGATTTCGGCGCCGGCCGCGCGCGTATCGATCACGCCATTGCCCGGACGGGTCAAAATTCTCAAGGGCAAAACCTGGCGGATCAATCTTCACATGGCAGGACGCACAACTGGCATCCGCTCGGTGTTTGGCAAGCTTCTCACGAATCGTTGTTGCTCCCCGGATGTCTGGTTCGATCGCCGGCACATTTTCAGGCGGCGGGGGAATCTCCTGTCCCAGCAAGCGTTCGGCAACCCAGACACCGCGTTCCACCGGTGATGTTGTCGTACCATTTGCTGTGATCTTGAGAATCGAACCCTGAGTCAACACACCACCTCGGCGATGCATCGGCTTCAAAGGCACTCTTTGCAACTCGTCACCGCGGACACCTTCGATGCCGTAGTAGGTGGCCAGCCGGCTGTTGAGAAATGTGAAGTCTGAATCAATCAAGTTCGTCACACTCAGGTTTTCCGCCAACATTGCTCGAAGGAACGCCTCTGTTTCGCCAACCATCGAGTTTTGAACAATCGGATCGAATTGCGGAAATCGACGCCGATCGGGTTGGGTGAAATCAATCTCACTTAACTCCAACCATTCATGGGCGAAGTCCGCCATGAACCGCTCACCTCGTGGATGGTTGAGCATCCGTTCGACCTGCTGCCGAACAGTGACGGCATCCCGCAACTTAGCATTCTTCGCGAGATCAAGCAGCGGCTTGTCAGGCATTGTGTTCCACAAGAAGTAGCTCAGGCGCGAGGCAAGAGAGTAATCGTCCAGCTGACCTGTAGCTTCATGCAGATACACGAATCGCGGAGAGCAGAGAACCGAGCGATAGCCCAGACGCAAAGCGTCAGCCAAAGAACCACTCTTCTCGAACCCAGCCAGCGCGATCTGAATAAATGGCGCGATTGCGGCTTGATCGACTGGTCGGCGAAAGGCTCTCTGTGCGAACCGAGTGATGAGACGCTGGAGATCGCGTTTTGGAGTTTCGGACTTTGCCAGAACTCTCACATCAACTCGTGAACGCGCACCGTCGACCTGAACATCAAGATCTCCGAATAGTCTCCGCCGGATCTCCTTGTTGTTGGGCCCGTCGTAAATACGTTCAATCTTCATCGAGTGCATCGCGACGCCGGAAATTTCCTGGTCTTCGCCCTCACCCGTACCGACCTGCCCGCCTTGGAATCGACCACGTTTCAACGTGGCATCAGCAGGACGAATTTCAAGCATGTGGCCTTCCGGCAACCATGCGTCAAAAGTCCAAGTCTTCGCTTCAACCTGCGCCTCGAAACCGGTTACCCAAGCAAGGGACGGAGCTCCAGAGATACATCGCCCGCTGCGAACCGAGCACCACACGCCCTTCCTTTCAGGCTTCTTGACAGCCGACGCGACGAGTGTGAATCGAAACCTACCGGCGCGGCGAGCCTGTGTAGAAGGCAGCCGACCATAAAACGTCGTGTTTGCCATCCATACCACAGCCTTACCCTCACGGAGTTCCGGTTCACGCGTCCGACGGCGTGGTCTTCGGCGGCTGAGTTTTTGCGGCGATAGTTCGACCAACCGTTGACCCTCAAGCATAGCTGCTCGGCGAAACGCTTCATCCAACGCGTTGTCGACAACACCCAAATGGCGTTCCAGCTGGAAGTGTGACATTGGCTGGCCGTCTGCCACGGTAGAGAAGCCATCCGTTCGAGGTTCATCCGGGAGGCCGTTCGCCAATGGAATATCGACCCCAAGCAGGTCTTGCAAAGTCCGCTCGAGCTGAAGGTTCGTTAGGCGGCGTCCACGAACACGACCGTTCGCCGCGTAGTCTTCTCGCTGTTGTGAACGTAGCCACTTGGACGACTCACGAACAAAATCGTCGCGGTTGACTGCCGACAATTCTGACGAATCAGGTGGAGGCATCTCTCCATGTTGCACCCGATCAACGACTCGTACCCACTTCTCAAACGACTCAGGTTGCAGATCTGTGGCGAGCGTTTCGACATCAAATCCTGCTTCGGCATCGTCGCCCGAGTGACAGTCGTAGCAGTGTGTCTTCAGGAACCGCTTCGCACCTTGCTTCGAGAAGTCACTAGCGAAGACGGAACAAGAATCGGCGATTGCAATCACGCATAGGAGAACAAAGCGTGGAAGATGGCGCAACATGGAACGGTCTGAGTGGGCAGGAGAGAAAGGAGGCAGGACCTCTAGTTTACACTCTCACACGGCAGGCGACGAATACAATCAGTCAATCCGTTGGTTTTCGCCCGCTCAGCTCGCGCGCGATGACTGAGATCTGCACTTGGATAGGCAACAAAATCACACCCACCGCAATTGCTGGGGCGAGAACTCCGATGTTTTTCGGATGCCACTCACCACGGAGTATCCATGCGACTGCGGAGATCAATCCACCGCAGAACAGCAGCAACATGACGGCTCGAACAAGGATGAGCATTCGCCGGTTTGAGCGAAGTTGTTCCGTCGTGTACCGCTGAAGTCCGCTGGCCATCTCTGACGAACCCGACCTAACCGCCAAAGTCGTCGAACGCGATGTTCTCTGGCTCAACTCCGAGGTTTGCCAACATATCTCGGACCGCCGACAGCATCATTGGAGGACCGCAGATATAGTATTCGCAGTCTTCCGGAGCTGGGTGCTTGCTCAAGTACTCGTCCTGCAGCACTTGGTGGATGAACCCGGTGTACCCGGTCCAGTTGTCTTCCGGAGCGGCATCCGACAGAGCAATGTTCCACGATAAGTTCTCGTTCTCTTCAGCAAGCTTGTCGAATTCTTCAGTGTAAAATAGTTCTCTTGCGCTACGTCCGCCGTACCAGTACGAGACTTTTCGATCCGTCTTCTGTTCCTTGAAGAGCTCGAAGATGTGCGAGCGAAGCGGAGCCATCCCCGCACCACCGCCGATGTAAACCATCTCGGCCTTGGTGTCTTTGATGAAGAACTCACCGTATGGACCTGAGATCGTGCACTTATCGCCGGGCTTGCGGTCAAAGATATATGACGACACTTTCCCTGGCGGCGTTCCCTCTGGAGCGCGAGGGTGCGGTGAGGCGATACGGACGTTGAGCATGATGATGCCCTTCTCAACCGGATAATTCGCCATCGAATATGCCCGGATCGTGGTGTCATCAACCGTGGACTTGTATCGCCATACGTCGAACTGATCCCAGTCGCCGTGGTACTCTTTTTCGATGTCGAAGTTCTTGTACTCCAGCTCATGTGGAGGCACTTCAATCTGGATGTATCCACCCGCTTTAAATGCGACCTCTTCGCCCGGAGGCAGTTCCAGAACGAACTCTTTGATGAACGTGGCGACGTTCCGGTTCGACTTGACGGTGCATTCCCACTTCTTCGTTTCGAAGACTTCTTCCGGGACCTCAACCTGCATGTCCTGTTTTACGGCAACCTGACAAGAGAGACGGCAACCTTCGCGTGCTTCTCGACGACTAATGTGACCTGTTTCCGTGGCCAGAATCTCGCCGCCACCTTCGTGAACCTTCACAAGGCACTGAGCACATGTGCCACCGCCACCGCAGGCAGACGATACAAAAATGCCTTCGCCCGCGAGCGCCCCGAGCAGCTTGCCGCCGGCGGGAACGGTAATCGTCTTCTGATCATTGATCGTGATGTTCACATCGCCGGACTTAACCAGTCGCCCTCGCGCGAACAGAATCACGCCAACGAGCGCCAGTACAATCACGGTGAAAAGCAAGACGCCGAACAGGATGCTAAGTGTTGCGGTCATTTTGAAATGCTACTGAGAGTCGAAGTTCTAACGTCGGGTGAGGCTCAACGATTCGCTGAAACTACAGCTGGATACCACCGAACGCACTGAAGGCCAATGCCATTAGGCCAACAGTGATGAAGGTGATGCCGAGTCCTCGAAGTCCGTGTGGAATATCACTGTACTTCAGCTTCTCGCGAATCCCCGCCAGTGCAGCGATCGCAAGTGCCCAGCCAACACCAGAACCGAAACCGAACACCACACTTTCACCGAAATTGTAGTCGCGTTCCACCATCAGCAGAGATCCACCAAGGATGGCGCAGTTCACAGTGATTAGCGGGAGGAAGATCCCCAAGGCGTTGTAAAGCGGTGGAAAAAAAGCGATCGAGAGTCATCTCAAGAATCTGAACCATCGCGGCGATCACACCGATGTAACTGATCAAGCCGAGAAATTTTAAATCGATCTCTTCGAAGCTGGACCCGAATACGGGAGCCAACGCACCACGATCGAGTAGCCCGTTTAGGATCAGGTTGTTGGCCGGGACGGTGATCGTCTGGATCACGATAACGGCCGCACCTAATCCGAGAGCAGTCTTCACATTCTTAGACACCGCCAAGAACGTGCACATCCCGAGGAAGTACATCAATGCAAGGTTGTCAATGAACACCGCCCGGGTAAACAGGCTTAGGTAGTGTTCCATGTTTCTATCTCCAGAAGTTTGACCCGAAGGTCGCAGACACGCGGTCCGAATGGTTTACGCTGATGGATCGCGGTCGTACTGGTCTGGCTTCCACGCTCGGAGCCCCCAGATAAGCAAGCCGATAATGAAGAAAGCACTCGGGGGAAGCAGCATGAGTCCGTTTGGTGTGTACCAACCGCCGTCTGTAACGGTCTTGAAGACTGTCATGCCGAAGAATTTGCCAGAGCCAATCAGCTCTCGGAAGAAGCCGCAAACCAACAGGACTAAGCTGTAGCCGAGGCCATTACCAACGCCGTCCCAGAAGCTTGTCTTCGGTTCGTTCTTCATGGCGAACCCTTCAGCTCGCCCCATCACAATACAGTTGGTGATAATCAACCCGACGAACACTGACAGCTTTTGGCTAATCTCAAAGGCGAACGCCTGGATCAACTGATCAACCAGAATCACCAGCGACGCGATGATCGTCATCTGCACAATGATTCGGATATTGGTTGGAATCGCATTGCGAATCAAAGCAACCGAAGCACTGGATGCCGCGACGACAAACGTCACCGCGATGCACATCACTAAAGTCGTTTCGAGTTGAGTCGTGACTGCCAATGCCGAGCAGACCCCAAGAATCTGCAGGGCGATCGGATTGTTGTTGAACAACGGGTCAAGAATGACCTTCTTGGTTTCTGAATCCGCCATTACTGCTCACCCTGTTCGTTCTTGTCAGCATC
>JBGCDN010000131.1:0-7361 GCA_045105495.1 Planctomycetaceae bacterium | reverse complement strand
GTCGAGTTTGCCATCGACGAAGAGTTGAACGCGACCGTCCTTCTTGTGAGTCGCAGCGACGTGATGCCAACGGCCGTCCGCGATAACTTTCTCTCCTTCCACCGCTCCGACCCAGCCGATGTCGAGTGTCAGTCGTCCGTTGCGGATGAACAACGATTTTCCGCCAGGAGCCCACTTGCCAGCTGATGTAAGGGCAGCAATTGTTCCGCCGCGGTTGGTTCGAACCCATGCTGCGACGGAATAGTCTTCGCCGCCGAACGTCAGTTGGCCTCGCATTCTTGGTTCGGCCTGGTTCCGGCCGCTGAAACTGAGGCCGCGACCAGTATGGCCTCCCGCTGGCTTCGCTCCATTGGGTTTGACCGCTCGGCCGCCGTCGAAGGTCCATTGTCCAACAAGCCCTTCCTTTGGAATGACTGGCTTCGGGATATCAGCTGCTGGTGTTTTTAGATTGCCAAGAACTGCAAGCTGGTGCGTACCCGATCGAACGATGGTGGCTGCTTTCTCTCCCGGCATTTCGGCAAGTTGCAGCGTCATGTTGTTTTGCGATTTGGTGACTTCAATGGTTCTTGTGACGACCAGTTGATCACCAATTTTCTCCAGTCCCGGCATCTCGCGGACATGCGTCCCGCCAACGGTGTAATGGAAGACGACTTTGTCGCCGTGCAGAAACATGCCTTTGTAATGAGCAATCCCATGAGGCAGCGGGCCCCATTGCATTGACCGCGGATCTTTGAAGTCGCCGGAAATACTCCAGCCGGGACGAACCGCGTTTCCGAATAGCTGTTCGCCGACCATGGACGGATGCGTATTGTGCGATCCATCGTAGATCACGCTCCGCCAGTTCAGCTTGCCACCAGTCCAGGCTGCCGCGTACCGCATGAGATCTTCGTCGAACAATGCATACGTCTGCGTTTCTTCGTCCAGAGTGACCATGACGCCTTTGTAGGCGATGTTCTTTCCTGGTCCGTCGGCTTCGATCGTCATCGACAGCGCCGGGCCGTAGTCCATATCGATGTACGGTTTCCCGGTGAGTTCCTTCTCCTGTGCTGAGAGCCACGGTGAACTGAGGAAGAATAGAACCGTAGTGAGACGCAACATGCGATGCTTCCGTTCGGAGACGACTGAATAGCCTCATTGTTTCCGGATGCGGTTAGACACGCAACGCACCGGCACCGTTGGGCCAAACGATGGTTCTTCAGACGGAGCCAACAGTCAGAGATCAAGGCATCGTTTACGACGCAGATTCTGCCGCTTCATCCGCCATCGCTCGGGCGTGGGCGAAGTCCAAACAGATTTGGGCCCGTTCGATGTTGTCTTCGGATGGGCAGGGGTGTAGCCAGTGAATATGGGATTAGCTCGGTTTCATAGTAGGTGAATGAAATGACCAAGCATGGACGTCTAGGCCGGTCAATTCGTCGGAACATGTCTCGACATGGCTCTGCCGTCACGGAGTCGTTGGAAGCTCGCGCGCTGCTTTCGACCATTACGGTTACGTCGCTGGGCGACACGGTGGAAGACGATGGCGTCGTTACTTTGCGAGAAGCCATTCAAGCTGCAAACACAGACACGTCTGTCGATGGTTCCGTCGCAGGAAGTGGATTCGACACGATTGTGTTCGATCCGAGTCTCGACGGCGACGTCATCCAGTTGGCGGACACAATTAAGATTACGGAGTCCGTTTCGATTGAGGGGCGTGGTTCAGAGAGTACGCGAATCCGTGGACGACGGTCTCGCGATGGGTTTCGTGTTGAGACTGCGGGGGTCGAGCTGTCAGTCAGTGGCGTGCGGATGACCCAGCATGCGAGCGCAATTCGGCAGACTGGTCATACTTCAGAGGCCGGAAATTCAACAACGGTCAGGAATTCACGATTTCGGTTTAACCGTCGAGCAATCGTAACCGGCAGCGCGCTGGCCGTAGCGAATACAGAGTTCTTCCAGAATGGATCAGGGATCCTTTCGAACCGTGCGGATAGCTTGTCAGTGCGAACTTCACGATTCATTAGCAATGGCGGCGAAGATCAGTCACACCCTGATCTCTACAAAGGCGCGGGGATCGCTCTTTGGAAGGTTGGCCACGCTACTGTGGAGTCGTCGTTGTTCGATGGAAACACGGGTACCGATGGTGGGGCGGTCTTTGCATGGTTGAGCAAACTCGACGTTACGAACTCGACGTTTACGGGCAATAACGCGGAAGTAGGCGGAGCGATCTACAGCGAGTACACTGAGCTGCGGATAGAGAATTCGACAGTGGTTGATAATCACGCAGACGGGACCGCGGGCGGTGTATTCGGTCAGCTCTATGAGGGCCATCTCGATCCGGGTGCTGTTTCGGCGTCGAACTCTGTTTTCGCCTCCAACACAAATGGTGACTTCGTGCTGGAGGATGAAAGTGAAACAGGCTTTGTATCGGCGCACAGTTTTTTCGGTTCCAACACTGGTACCACGCTCGAGGCAAATGGAGGTGCCCCTGACAGCGATGGTAATCTTGTGGGGAGCGAATCCAGTCCACTTGATCCGGGGCTTGGTTCGTTGCAGGACAATGGAGGCTGGACGGAAACCATGTTGCCTCAGGCAGATAGCCCCTTGATTGACGCGGCATCTGGGTCGTTGTTGCAGCGAGATCAGCGTGGAACATATCCGCGTCGTGCGGGCGATGGTGTTGATATCGGCGCCGCCGAAGCTGTTGACGTGGTCTTTTCTGTGACGCCATCGTCGCCTGTTATTGATGAGGGCGATGAAAGTCTCGTCCGGACCTTTGATATCACGTTAGAGACAGAAGTTGCTGACGCTTTTGACTTAACTATCACGACGGAAGATGATTCCGCAACGGCAGGCACCGACTACGTCGCAGTAGACGAGACGCTGTCCTTCAGCGGTACTGTTGGTCAAACGCGGCAGTTTGAGGTGACGGTTCTTGACGATGCAGACTTCGAGGGAATCGAACGGTTCCTTTTGGACTACACCTCGACCCTGGATGGCTCAACGGTCGGTGGGACGGTGCACTTCGTCGCAATCGAAAGCGATGAGGCGTCCGGGGTCGCTCTTGAGGATTCAAAGCTTCTCATATGGGGCGACGAGACCGACAACATCGTGGCGATCGAGTTGGATGGCGACAACGTTGAAGTCACTCTTGATGACGACGTGCACTCCATTCCTGTGTCAGCGTTTTCTTCAGTCGAAGTCAGACTTCGTGCTGGTGCAGATTCGTTGACGGTTGGAGAAGGCATTGACGGTCCAATGCTTGTGTCGGCTGGTATTGGAGATGACACCGTCTTAACTGGCGGCGGTAACGATACAGTTTTCGCAGGTGCAGGTGACGATCTTGTATCAACCGGCGGCGGCGATGACTTTATTCTTGGAGACGCAGGTGACGATACGGTTCTGGCCGGGGCCGGAACTGATACCGTGAACGGTTCCAGCGGCAGCGATAGTCTCAACGGAGAAGGCGGCGTGGACCTGCTGATTGGCCAGGGGGGACGTGATTGGCTGAGTGGCGGCGGTGGCAAAGACACCTTGCTTGGTGGTGCGAGTCGGGATGTTCTTGATGGCGGGCCTGGAGATGATCGACTGGAGGGATACACCGACGATGACCTCGGTGATGATGATTCGAACCCGGGTCCGGATGGCGATGACACATTGTTCGGCGGTTCTGGCAGAGACGAAATCACTGATTCTATCGGAATGAACGCAGTGTTCGGCGGCCCGGACAAGGACATCATAGTAGCTGGCGGTAAACTAAGTGGCGGACTTGGAGACGACAGAATACGGGGCACAGCTGCGGGTTCTATTCTCCGAGGTGGGTCGGGCAACGATGCACTCACAGGTAGCGATGGCGACGACACCTTGATAGGTGGACAGGGCCGAGACAGGCTCACTGGTGAGGGTGGCAACGACTTACTGCTTGGTGGCCGCGGGGTAGATACGCTCATCGGTGATGATGCTGTCAACAAGAAGGTGGGTGTAGATGTTCTTATTGGCGGCGGCGGCTCTGATACTCTGCGTGGGCAGAAGGCGGGCGATCTGATGGTCGCAGGCTCAACGTCATTGAATCTGGCTGAGTTGTCACTCGTTTTTGCGGAATGGACTTCGGATCGCGGATTCGCCCTGCGGCAAGCCAACTTAACCGACGGAAGCGGCAGCGCGGAACGCAACAATGCTGACGTCTTTCTTGTCGACAGTGGCGAAGCCCGGAATCTCTTCGACGATGACAGGCCTGATACGCTCTACGGCGGGGGCGGAAACGACTGGTTGATCGCCAATTCAGAACAGGACGATTCAATCCAGTAAAGTGCCACAGCTGATTGTGCTAACGCATCAACTTTGCGATGGCTTGTGCGTTCTCCGATTGTTGGGACTCAAGTGCCGCTACGACCTTTTGCCGACGTGCATCTGAATGATGCTGGCTGAGCTTCCAAATGCCTTCGAGGTGTTCGATCGAAATTTCGAATGCCACAGTTTGCTGGCTTAGTTTCCTGATGAAGCTGGCGTCAGCTTCGTCCACGGACCACGGACTGGACAGGCCGGTTTCGTAGAACGCAACGTAGCGACGAAGGATGTCGAGGGTCGCCTGATCGTCGTGGGTGATGTTCAACGGTCCGCGGACATGTACGGCGACGTAGTTCCACGTCGGGACAACGTCTTGTTCTTCGTACCATGTCGGCGAAATGTAAGCGTGCGGCCCGTTGAAGACGCAAAGAACTTTGCCCTGTTGTGCATGTTCCCACTGCGGGTTCGCTCGTGCCATGTGCCCGATCAGCTTTCGGGCTTCGCGGTCGAGCAGCATCGGCAGGTGAGAGATCTGGGGGCCGCCCTCTCGATCGGAGATCAGTGTGGCGAAACTGTATTGTTCAATGCAGTCGAAGATCTGCGATTCGTCGTTCGGGCGGAAGTCATCACGAGCGTACGTGAGGTGTGTTGTCATGCGCGTACTTTCAATGGATGACAGAGGGACGCTGCATCAACATGCTGGTTCGCGTCGTAATTGGTTTGACCGGCATTATCTGACCCATCGATAGAAACGCCATGTTCGCCGTTTGCTCGCAAGAACACACGGGTTCTCGCCCGCATATCTTCCATTCACGACCTAGCTTCAGAATACGTGTTGCTTTTTCGCAACATGGACCTCCCCCTCAACTGAAGTGTCTCCCATGTCTGGAAGCGAAGTTCGAACCCAGAATCAAGACGACGTTGCGCCTGATCGCACGCGGGCTTTGATTGTTGGCGTGGCGTTGTTCTTCTCTGGTGCAGCCGGCCTGATTAACCAGGTTGTGTGGCAGCGCTCGCTGAAAGTGTTCCTTGGCGGTAGTGAAGCCATTTGCTCGACGGTTGTCGTGCTGGTCTTCATGGCTGGCTTAGGAATCGGTTCTATCTGGATGTCACGACTGGTGTCGCGTCTAAAGAGTCCGCTGCGCAGCTTTGCTGGATTTGAAGTTGTGCTGGCCGTCGTGAACTTCGGTATCTGCCTGCTGCTTATGTCGGATATCACCGACTCTGTCTTCGGATTGCAGCGTGTTGTGGTTACATCCGGACTGCCACTTATTGTTCTCTACGCCATTCTGGCGACAGTCGTGCTAGCCGTGCCGTGCTTGCTAATGGGAGCCACGATGCCGCTGGCCGCGGAGTCGTTGCAGCGAAGTCTGCGACTTAAGGACTCGCGTCTATTGGGTCTGTTGTTCTTCGTGAACACCGCCGGAAGCGTGCTGGGCACTATCGTGTCGGGTGGCTGGATGATGTCGCATCTTGGTTTAAGCGTTTCATTGTTCTCCGCTGTGGGTTTGAACCTTCTGGCTGGAGTGGTCCTGTACGCGGCATCAAGCGGTATGAACCGTGAAGTGGGAGCCAAGGTTGTCGAACCGAATGCTGCTCCACAATCCTGGCGTCCACGTCGAGACGATGTCCTGGGCTTTGGCCTTGGCTTCTGTTCTCTCGCCTTTGAAATGTATCTGTTCCGCTTGCTTCCGCTGCGGCACGAACCATTACCGTTTACGTTCGCGGCCGTGCTTGGCGGCTTCCTCATGTTCTGGAGCATCGGCGCCGCGCTGAGTTCCCGGAATATTGATTTGTCTGTGGCCTCTGGTTTGAAACTGTGTGCCGCGGGCTGTGTTTTGACGCTGGCCTTCTTCTCATTCGACGGCTTCTTCCCTGTCGTGGGCACGATTAGCCTGACGGCGTTTATTGTCGCGAAGACTCCATACTTTCTGCCGTGCGTACTGTTCGGATTCCTGTTCAGTCGTGTCGCAGGTCGAGCAGCGAAGTCCTGGGGAGCCGACGTTGGTCGGTTCTATTCCTGGAACACGCTTGGATCTTGTCTTGGCGTGATGGCGACCACGTTTGTCGGTTACGAGATTCCGGCGTTCGCTTTGGTTTTTGTTATCGCTCTGCTGATTTTCGCTCTGACTCAAGTTGAGCAGCCTTCAGAGAAACGGATTGGTTGGTTGGTGCCAGTCGGTCTTGCGTCGGCGGTCACGGTGGTTTGCCTGACTGTGGATATTACTCGAATCAAGTCAGGTCAGGCGTCGTACTTTGGACGCGACGGAGTTGTCGTGGTTCAGGATGACGGCGACTTGTTCTGGGACGGGCTTTGGCACTCACGTTTGTCGAAAAACGATGACCATGTTGGAACCCACAACTGGAATCTTGCTGCAGCACCCGTTTGGTGCCACTCTGGTTCGACCATCGAAGACGTGTGCGTCATCGGTGTTGGAACCGGAATCACGGCGACAACGCTGGCGAAAATCGGCACCGTCAAGCAGGTCGATGCGTACGACATTAGTCACGTATTGGAAGAGGTCTACGACCGCTATCCCGAGGGGACGTTGCGTCTGCGTGAAAACGAACGCATCAACTTCATTCTGCAAGACGCCAGAACCGGCCTCGCTCTGAATTCCAAGAAGTACGACGTAATACAAACCCAACCGCTGTACCTAAAGCAGTCAGGAAGTTCACTGCTGAACTCTCAAGAGTTCCTGCAGCTGGTCCAGTCACGTCTCAAGAAGAGCGGTGTGTTCTGCGTTTATTCAAACGGCACGCCCGAGCAGGCATTTGCTTTGCGAGAGACGGCTGATTCTGTGTTCGCTCACCGCGAATCGTTTTTCAACGGCTACTTGCTGGTGCTTTCGAACGACAAGATCGATGTGAATCAGACTAGCCTTGCCGCCAAGCTAGAACGCGACGATCCGTTCTGGACGGAAGTCCGGGAATGCAAAGTGACAAGTACTGCCGGTCAGATTCTCCAACTGATGGACTCACCCCGATTGCCAGGCGGTGACGGCACCCTGATCGTGACTGACGATCGGCCGATTCTTGAGTACCCCGACTATTTGTTTGATCGGCTCAGGAAAGACCAGCCTACGTTTTCCCTT
>JBGCDN010000130.1:0-2553 GCA_045105495.1 Planctomycetaceae bacterium | reverse complement strand
GCCTTTTCTACGCGCAGTTTCGGCGGCACCCAGAGCCTTTGGTATAATCCTGAGTTGCAGGCCTTGGGCGAGGAGAACGCAAATGTCGATATCACACGAAGAACTCGAACCGATCGTCAAGCTGACCTACGACGATCTGGTCCTGTTTCCGGACGATGGCAAGCGGCACGAGATCATCAATGGGCGGCACTACATGAACGCTTCACCTACCCCGAGACACCAACTGATCTGCGGTGAACTGCACACTCAACTGCGTGAGATCCTACGCCCGGCAGGTCACACGGTCTTCGTTTCTCCAATCGACGTGCAGCTTTCAAAATCTGATGTCGTCGTTCCGGATCTTGTTGTCGTCTTCAAAGGCAACGACATCATCACTGACACACGTATCATCGGGTCTCCAGATCTGGTGATAGAAATCCTGTCGCCATCCACGCGTCGAAACGATGAGAACCTAAAACTACGTCTCTACGAACAAGCTGGTATTCCTGAGTACTGGATTGTCGATCCCGACAACAACACCATCACCTCATTGCGGATGTCGAATAGCCGGTATGAGAAATCGACACCCGTGACCGACGCGATCTCATTGCAAGCTGCAGCCGCGACGGTTCAAATCGATCTCACCAGAGTCTGGTAACCCTTCCCCGCGAGTCCCTCCGTGCATCGAATTTTCTCTCTGATATTCCTGACAGCCCTCCCGTCATTCACCTTCGCCGACGATCGCATTCCGGACTTCAATCGTGACGTACGTCCGCTTTTGTCAGATCGCTGCATCTCGTGCCACGGTCCTGATGCGAACCCCCGCGAGTCCGCCCTGAGGCTCGACGAATCAGAGAGCGCGACGGAAGATCGTGGGGGTTATTCGGTCGTTGTTCCTGGCAATGCGGATGCCAGCGAACTCATGAAGCGGATCACCTCTAATGAGCCAGACTCAGTCATGCCGCCGCCACACCTTGGCAAGACGCTAACCAAGGACCAAGTCGACATCCTGCGCAGGTGGATCGATTCCGGAGCTGAATTCAAACCGCATTGGGCCTTCGTCAAACCTGAGCCACACCCAACGCCGAAGCCAAAGCGAACCGACTGGCCAATCAATTGGATCGACAACTTCATTCTGGCTCGGTTGGAATCTGAAGGCGTCACACCATCGCCTGATGCCAATCCGAGTACGCTGATTCGCCGGCTCTACCTCGACCTGACCGGACTGCCTCCGTCAGGCGCGGAAGCAGCCCATTATGTCAACGACCCATCGCCTGCGAACTACGAACGCACCATCGATCGTTTACTCGCCACCGACGCGCATGCAGAACACCTCACGGCATACTGGCTGGATCTGGTTCGATTCGCAGACACTGTGGGCTACCACGGCGATCAAGATCACAATATCACGCCGTATCGCGACTGGGTGATTGATGCGTTCGCAGACAACATGCCGTTCGATCAGTTCACTCGCGAACAACTTGCTGGCGATCTGCTCGACAGCCCAACGGTCGATCAAAAGATCGCCACCGGCTACAACCGCCTGCTGCAGACGACTCATGAAGGCGGGCTACAACCAAAAGAATACCTCGCAATCTACGCAGCAGACCGAGTCCGAAACGTCTCCGTCGTCTGGATGGGAGCCACCGTTGGCTGTGCTCAGTGCCACGATCACAAGTACGACCCGTACACCGCCAAGGACTTCTATTCACTCGCCGCATTTTTCGCAGACGTTGACGAAGCAAAGCATTTCAAGGTTGGAACCAACAGCCTGCCAACTAAACGTCCGCCAGAGATCACCGTTCACTCTCGCCGCGAACGCGAACAGCTTGCGAAGCTCGAAAGCGAACTCCGATCGACTAAGAAGAAGGCCCGCAGCGTCGAACTGAAGAAGCAAATCGAATCGCTGAAGAAATCTGCCCGTCGAACCATGATTACCGTCTCGGCGAAACCGCGAACAATGCGCCTTCTCCCGCGAGGCAATTGGCTGGATGACAGTGGGCCGATTGTCGAACCCTCATGGCCCGAGTTCCAAACCGTAGACCAGGCTATGCCTGACGAATCAAACCAGGGAACATCCGGGCCGAATTCGAACGTTAGGCACGGCCTGACCTACGCAGGACGCCGCACCCGTCTTGACCTGGCCAACTGGTTCACCGACGTCGAAAACGGCAACGGACTGCTGACAGCCCGAGTGTTCGCCAATCGATTTTGGTATCTGATGTTCGGTCGCGGCCTGTCCCGGTCGCTCGACGACTTCGGTGGACAAGGTTTCGCTCCAGACCATCCCGAACTGCTGGACCGACTCGCCATTGCGTTCGCAAAGAACGATTGGAACATCCGAAAGCTCATCAAGCTGATCGTCATGAGCCGCACGTATCGGCAATCATCCGCATGGACCGACGAACTGCGGACGAACGACCCCACCAACAGTTTGTTCGCCAGACAGTCTTCGTTCCGCCTGCCAGCCGAATGCGTTCGAGACTCGGTCCTCGCCATATCTGGATTACTGGATCGACCCGTCGGCGGCCCCGGCGTGAAGCCACCACAACCGTCGGGCTACTACCGACACCT
>JBGCDN010000129.1:0-5007 GCA_045105495.1 Planctomycetaceae bacterium | reverse complement strand
GAACGACTGACCGACAGTGCGTGCTGTGTTGTGAATCCGGAAGGCGGAATGAGCACGCAGATGCAGAAAGTTCTGCAACAAAGCGCGCCCGGCTTTGAGATGAATAAGCTGATCTTCGAAGTGAATCCGAAGGCGTCTCTTGTCGCGCGGCTTTGTGAGATTGTGAAGAACGACGACAACGGCGCGTTCGTCAAGCAGTGTGGTCAGCAGCTCTATGCCAACGCACTCGTGCAGGCGGGACTGGCCCCGAACGGTGATGAAATGGCTGATCGGGTTCAGAAATTCATGGAAGAACTGGCGGGCTCGAAATCATCGATCGCGATGGGTTAGTCATGTCTGTCCCTGACGACCCGGGAACACTCGATCCACGGCTGCCTGATTTGTGCGAACAACTGGTCAGCAAGCAAATGGAATTAGAAGAACCAGATGCGTGGCCGGCAGAACAACTGCAGTTACTGTCGGACACGGGCGTTCTGGCGTGGACAGTTCCGGAACAGTTCGGCGGTCAGGGGTTGGTGCGACGTGACCTTGCTTTTGGGTACGAACAACTTGGTGGAGCGTGCCTGACCACCACGTTCGTTCTCACGCAGCGCAACGCGGCGGTCGCGAGAATTGGTCTCTCACAAAACGATGCGTTGAAGCAGCAGCTCCTGACGCAGCTTTGCACAAACGAGATTTTCGCAACCGTTGGTATTTCTCACCTCACAACATCCGGCCAACACCTCGATCCGGCTGTAACCGCAAAGGAAACTTCGGATGGGTTCATCTTGTCTGGCAAGATCCCTTGGGTGACCGGCGCGAGATTCGCGGACTACATTGTTACCGGGGCGACGTTGGATGATGGACGGCAGGTGTTACTGGTGCTCGACAAGCGAGCCGACGGAATTGAACCCTTGCCCGCTGGTCAGTTGATGGCATTGAACGCGTCACACACCGGTGCGGTGAAGTTAAGCAATGTTTTGGTTCCAACCCAAAATGTACTCACGGGCCCAGTTGAAGGCGTGATGCAGCAAGGCAAAGCGATTGGCGCAGGTTCGTTGACTACGTCGTCTCTTGCTTTGGGAGTTGCGGGTGCTGCCATTCGGAACCTAACTGCTGAAGCGGACCGACGTCCGGAGTTAGAAGAAACAACAGTACCGTTGGCTGATGACCTGCAGTCAATTCGCGAAGACATGTATGCAGGAATTGACCGCGTGCGAAATGACGAACGCGTGTCGGCCGAGAGCGTTCGTAAACGAGCCAACTCTTTGGTGCTTCGAGCGACTCAGGCGTACCTGGCTGCCAGCAAGGGTGCTGGATTCTCCAAGGGTCACCCCGCCGAACGCGCGGTGAGGGAGGCCATGTTCTTTCTGGTTTGGTCGTGCCCTCAACCGGTTCTCACCGCAAACCTACGCGAGTTCGCCTGCGCAAGCGCCTGACATTTTGCGGGTTGTGAGCGGGAATCTGTTGAGGCTTCTCGGTAGAGTGGTTTGCTTCTGCACCTATCCGCTGAGATGTCGCCCATGTTGAGCCCCCGAGTAATCAGTTTTCTCGGCTTCTTTGTGATGCTGTTGCTCGCGTGGTTGATGAGTTCTCATAAGAAGAAGGTCAGTCTCCGCGTTGTGTTCGGTGGCCTGTTTCTGCAAGTTGCCTTCGCACTGCTGATTCTGAAGACCAGTACCGGGCAGGCTTTTTTTCAATCGCTGGGCGACTTCTTCACTGGAGTGTTGGGCTACGTCGATGAGGGTTCCGCCTTCCTGTTTGACATCTTCCCGCGGCCAGATGAAGCAGAGGGGTTCCCTCCGCAGTTCACTCTTTGGCGATCCTTTGCTTTCGGCATTCTTCCAACCATCATCTTCTTCTCTGCGTTGATGTCGATCTTGTATCACCTCGGCATCATGCAGCTGGTGGTGAAGATCTTTGCCGTCATTATGCAGAAGACGCTGGGGACCTCGGGCGCGGAGACGTTGTCGGCGGCGGCCAACATTTTTGTTGGTCAGACCGAAGCGCCGCTTGTGATTCGCCCATACGTCAATGAGATGACGATGTCGGAGCTGAATGTCGTGATGGTCGGCGGCTTCGCAACGATTGCGGGTGGTGTTCTAGCTGCATACGTTGGCATGGGCATCGACGCCGGACACCTGATTACCGCCTCCGTGATCTCCGCGCCTGCCGCGTTAATGATTGCCAAAGTCATGCAGCCAGAAACCGAAGTTTCAAAGACGGCTGGAGCGACAGATCTGACAACGGAAAAAACGAGTTGCGTCAACGTCATTGAAGCCGCGGCAGAAGGTGCATCTTCAGGATTGCAACTCGCACTCAACGTGGGTGCGATGTTGATTGCGTTTGTGGCTCTGGTTGCGATGGGCAATGCGATTGTCGGATGGGCGGGCGGTTTGATTGCGGAATACACGGCCTACAAAGCCGCATCAGGATGGACTCTGGAGAAAGGCTTCGGCTACTTGTTCTATCCGTTTGCGTGGCTCATGGGGATTCCGGCGGATGAATGTTTGCGAAGCGGCGAGGTGCTCGGAACCAAAATGGTTGTCAACGAATTTGTCGCGTACATCAACCTGTCAGGTTTGATGAGCGATCCGGAAACGGCCCTAAGCGATCGAACCAAAACGATTCTCACATACGCGCTATGTGGCTTCGCGAACTTCAGTTCCATCGGTATCCAGCTTGGCGGCATTGGCGGTATCGCCCCCGAACGCCGCGCGGATCTCGCCCGACTCGGTCTTCGCGCCATGCTTGGTGGAACACTCGCCGCGTTCATGACTGCTTGCATTGCTGGAATGTTGCTGCCGACCTGACCGGTTACGGCGAAAAACCGAACTGTCCGGTTCAGCCATCGCCGGTCACATCGGAAACAAATGCTGCTGACGAAAGAACTTGCTCCACACTGCGTCATACGGGGGTAAAATAGCATGACGCCACTTGCTTAGTTCTTTCGCTTTCGTCAGCAAGGAGGTCGCGGTGAGAATTATTCCGGTCATTGACCTACTTGGCGGCATTGTCGTGCGTGGCATTGGTGGCATGCGAGACAAGTACCGCCCGATCACCAGTTCTCTGGTTGATAGCACAGCCCCCTTGGAGGTGGCTCGAGCTCTAACGGCCTTCACCGGGAGCAACTACATCTACGTTGCAGATCTCGATGCCATTCGAACCGGAATGCTGAGTCGGGATGTGCTGGCGGAACTGGTTGAGGACGGTTTTCAGCTTCTACTAGACGCCGGTGCTTTCGAGTTTCGCCAAGTACAGTTACTGATGGATCTCGGTGTTCAGGAGGTTGTCGTTGGTTTGGAAACCCTGACGGACCCGGAGGTTCTCAATCAAGCGACGAACGCGTTCGGAAATCGGATTGTCTTTAGCCTCGACCTGAAAGCCAGCTGGCCTATCACCAACGAACGTTGCCCATGGAATGGTCAATCACCACAACAGATCGCCAAAGCAGCTTCCGATCTGGGGGTCGAACGAATGATTGTTCTGGACCTTCATCGTGTTGGAAGATCCAGCGGCGTTGGCACCATGGATTTGTGTCGCGAACTTCTGTCAAACCATCCGGGCTTAAACATCATTAGTGGCGGCGGTGTTCGTAATCAGGACGACATGGACAAGCTGAACGATGTTGGTTTGGAAGGTGTACTCGTCGCGTCCGCTCTTCACGAGGGCAACCTTAAGTCGCCGAGCTGATCGCGATTTGCATTCATCTGCTAACGCGTCCGTAGCTGCGGTGTCGTTGAAAGTCGCGGCAGATGTACAGCAGATCGCTCTGCGTTTCCGCAGTCAAAACGCCACAATCCTTGACGGCAGTAAGGATGCGGACATTTCGGACTGACTTTCCTGCGTTTGATTAGGTTTCCTGCTGCATTTGTGTTTGTGTCTCTCGATCTGGCGACACAGAATCAAAGCTGGACATTTTCGTAGGTTCTGCATCGACGTGTGCGGGCCAAACCACAAACGCGGGTGAGAAAGCCAGATGAACGCCAGACGATTAATACTTGCCGGGCTCATGCTTGGAACGATGGCCAGTTCGGCCAGCGCTGTTCCGAAGACGGCAATCAGACTGCCAAGAACACCAGCCATCTCGCCTGACGGTGATCGCATTGCCTTCGCATGGCAAAACGATGTGTGGACCGCAGACGTTAAAGGCGGCAACGCCACACGGCTGACCATTCATGCGGCGACTGACAGTTCGCCTCATTTCAGTCCTGACGGAAAGCACATTTACTTCAATAGCAATCGATCTGGTCGCACACAGATTCACGTCATGCCAACGAGTGGTGGGACTGCGAAGCAAGTGACGTTCGATTCGAACCGAAAGGCGCTGCACGGCGTGACGGCCGATGGTCGTTACTTGTTACTCAGTCAATCGACCGATCGTGGCTGGCACTACTCTGAATCAAGCCGTGTTTTCCTTTTCGACACCAAAGGTGAAGAACCGAAGAAGATGCTGTTCGACGTCGGTGTCCGGGACGCCGCCCTTAGCCCTGATGGGACCAAGGTTCTGTTTGTTCGAGGCCGATCAAACTGGAATCGCAAAGGCTACAAAGGTCCGCAGGCGGCTCAACTTTGGCTGGCCGATCTGACAGCAGATCCGGTCAAGCTGACACGCCTCGACAAGGATCGCGAGCGATTCCAAAACGTCGCTGCCATGGATCCAATGTGGGCCGAAGACGGTCAGAGCTACTACTACAACAGTGATCCTGATGGTGTGTTCAACGTCTACCATCGAGCGTTGGATTCTGAAGAGGCTCGACAGGTAACCAATGTCGCGGCAGATGGTGTCGACGATGGCGTTGCTTTTCCGGTTCTCTCTGCCGATGGAAGTACCTTGCTGCTGCGACGCGGGTTTGATCTTGTTTCATGCGATCCAAAGAATGGCGAGCTCAGCTCGATTGAACTGTTCGCGACCGGAGACAGTGTCGCCAGTGCCGTTGAACGCAAGAGAGAATCGCGCGCGACGGGTGTGGCGTTCACATCTGACGGAAAGCAAATGGCGTTTGTTGCAGGCGAAGATGTTTACGT
>JBGCDN010000128.1:0-10323 GCA_045105495.1 Planctomycetaceae bacterium | reverse complement strand
AATCAAGCGTCAACACGTTCTGACAGCCCGCGCGATGGCATCGATGCCGGAATTTCGCGAGCTGTTTCCGCTCGAAATACCAGCACCCGGCAGACTGCTTTCCATGTCGAACCTGTCGATTCTGGTTTGTGAATTTCGCAGTCTGATTGCCGCCTCCCGATCGCTGGGTGACGTGGAAAGCTGTCTGCAGTTCATGGATTTGGCCAGTCGAGTTCGTGACACCATTGCGACGTATCGTGGAACTGTGTTTCGAGAGAACGATGGTACGTTGTGGGCGTCGTTCGATTCCGAAGAAGACGCAGTTCAGGTCGCTGCAGCGCTACTTGACCTGGACGACGCGACGTTTGGGAAACCGGTTCTGGTTCTTCATCGAGGTCCAGTGGTTGCGACGAATCGAGATCAGCGCTTGTACTACTTCGGCAAGACAATTCATCACTGCGCGAGTGGTTTGGATCGCGTAGCTGATGAGCAGTTGCTTGCGATCGATGTCCCCGAATCGACGCTTGAGCAGCTGTATCGAACGACCGACCCGACAAGAGTCGAAGCGTGTCTCTCTGCGGACTTCTAACCGCGTTGGCTTCGCCTAAGTCCTGGCAGATGAGGCAACTTGCGGTCCAAATGGCAATTACGGCGACTTTTCGTGATTCGCGGACTTTGATGATCCGATAACCCGGTAAGGTCCATGGAGTCACATGATGCGTTGCTTGCTTCTCGCCGTTGCGTTCTTGCTGCAAGCCGGAAACTGCCACGCGCAGTATTTTCCGCCGGATCCGGGATATTCACAGCAGCCCATGTACGGCGGCGAAGTCGGATTTCCAGAGCAAACAGTTGAAGCTCGACCGTGGGGGATTCAGTTAACCGATCTGTTTCCAGCCGGCGATTCCACGCTGCAAGGTATGTTAATTGAACCTGACGAACGACGTGATTGGGCGCTTGTTGGTGCGTTCGGGTACGAGTCGTTCCGCGGAGTCGGCGATCGTGGCTGGCAGAACAATGGTCTGTACGCTGGGCTGAATTTCGGAACACGACTTGGCGCGATCAGCGATGAGACCGGTATTGGATTTCAGGCAGGCTTCACGTTCGGGCTCTACGATTGGGAAGGAAACCCGTATCGAGCCGAAACGGACAATCGAACTCGTCAGGACTTCGCCAGCTACGGCCTGTTCAAACGCGCGACGAAGGAATCGCCTTTTACTCTTGCCGTGACGCAAGACTGGATGATTACTCGCAACTCAGGTGCCTGGGGTCAATCGCTCACGTTAAGCCAACTTCGCTACCGCGCCGGTTACGCAACCAGCGCGTCGAATGAATTTGGAGTGATCGGAACCAATCGGCTTGTGGACGATCAAGACGAAGACAGCCTTGGTCGGACCTACACCTGGCAGTCTGTCAATCATCTTAGCGCCTACTGGCATCACAAATGGGCCGACGGCGGGGTGAACACGCTGATTACGATCGGCAAGCCAGAGAAAGATCGCCTCAACGGTGACGGAAGCCTTGGTGACTTCCTCGCGACAGCAACCGTTCAATGCCCCATGAGCGATAGCGTGGGGTTTTTCGGCAACATCATGTATATGAACCCGACGGCCTCGGAGAACGAAATCGGAGCACTTGAGGATGCCTGGAGCCTGACCCTGGGAATCGAGATCTTCCCCGGGCACGACGCTCGCTCAAGCACGGTCGCCGGCGAACGCTGGAGCCCACTGCTGCCAGTCGCCAATAACGGCGTGTTTCTGCTTGACTGGCGAAGGTAGCCGACCCGTCGTGGCAGCCGTTCTGACTCTGTCGCGATTCGCTGTGGGCGGCATTTGCCATGGACGACGACGCTCGGGTGATCCTAATTGGCCGCAACAAACCGTTTGTCCTACAATTTCCCACGAAGGTTGGCGCAGTTAGCGGGCAAACTGTTTGATCGAGCCCATGTGAGCGTCTCACGCTGTGCGGATCCGTTATGGCCCTTGGCGGTCAAGCAATTCTCGGAATACTTCCACAGGTCTGAATTCCCCGGTCGTAAACTCTGCATTACCGCCTGTTTACGTTTGCTGAACTAGAATTTGAGTATGCCGCCTGTCCTTCGACAAGATTCCACGACGAGCCTCACGTTGCTGTGTGCACTCAAGGATGACGTGCATCAGCATCAGGCGTGGGTTCAGTTCGTCCAGCGTTACGGACCGCGCGTCGAGAGCTGGTGCCGCCGCTGGGGACTGCAGGATGCGGACGCTCGGGATGTTGCACAAAATGTCATGCTGAAGCTCGCACGGCAAATGCAGACGTTCGACTATGACCACAAGGGAAGCTTTCGTAGTTGGCTGAAGACGATTGCGTGGAGGTCGTGGGTTGATTTCCTGAAGGCTCAGAAACGGAACGTCGTCAGGCCGAGTGGCTTCGACGCACTTGCGAAGCTTGATACGGTCGAGGCAAAAGACGACCTGATGGAACAGCTTGAAGAAGAAGCCAATCAGGAGATTCTGGAAGTCGCGATGAACCGAGTTCGGTCTCGAGTCAAGCAGCGAACCTTTGAAGCCTTCCGACTGATGACGTTTGAACGACTTAGTGGAATCGAAGCCGGTCATCAGCTTGATATGCCCGTTGGGAGCGTCTTCGTTGCGAAATCGCGAGTCGACAAAATGCTGTCCGAAGAAGTCGCCCTGCTGGAACCATGAACAACGGAATGACGCCACCTGCCAACCACTGTCCGGAAGAAGGCGAACTGGAAAGGTTCCTCAATCAGCTACCGACGGAAGGCAGTATCGAAGAACACGTCAACAACTGTTCGCGATGCCAACAGAGGCTTCAGGATATTACGGCGGTCATTTCACCGGATTGGCAGCGGCTGTTGCCGCTCGACCCAGGCTTTCAGCTTAAGGCAGATGACACCGCATTGCTGGTCGATAGGGTTTCAGGGAAAGAGATTACCGCTCCGAGCCTCAAGTCGATTAATCGGTTTCAGATCGAAAGTGAACTCGGTCGCGGCGGGATGGGGATCGTCTATCTTGCGACTGATCCGGATCTTGGTCGTCGAGTTGCTATCAAGCTGCTGGCCCGTCAGGCGAAGGCCGACAACTACTGGCTGGAACGGTTCCAACGTGAAGCACGGTTGGCAGGTTCTTTGAACCATCCGAATGTCTTGACGATTCATGAGATCGGCGAGGCGGATGGAACGCCGTACATCGCGACAGAATTTGTTCGTGGTGTCACGCTGCGGCAGCGTTTGGAAACCTTCGAACTGACCGAAGAAGAGATTTTGCACTATGCCGTGCAGCTTGTCGGTGGGTTGGCGGCCGCACACGGCGCGGGGATTGTGCATCGTGATTTGAAGCCCGACAACGTCATGATTCGTGACGATGGGCTGCTCAAGATCCTGGACTTCGGACTGGCTCGGATGTCGGTTGATGTTCAGCGTTCCGACGATTCGATTTCAATCGAAGGTGCTGTTGTTGGCACGGTCAGCTACATGTCCCCCGAACAAGCGCGCGGCCTGGAGTTGACGGTTAGCAGTGACGTGTTCAGTCTGGGAACATTGCTTTATCAAATGTTGACGGGCGAACGGCCATTCGAGGGAGAGACTCCCAGCGACGTCATGGCCGCCATTCTGACCCGTGCTCCGCGAACGTTCGATTCCTGTAGCTCGGATGTCTCACCCCGGCTTATGCAGTTGGTGATGAGATGCCTGAATAAAGAACCGAAGTCCCGCCCGACCAGCGCGGATGTTTTGACGGAGCTTCAGGAAAGCTCGACGCTGGTCAAGTTGAAAGCCGTGGCCTCGTCGTCGAAAGGCTCTTCAACAGCAGCCCAGACCGAAGCCGGCTTTAACGCAGGAGAAATCCGCTACGCACGCAGTGAAGACGTCAACATTGCGTGGCAGGCGATTGGCGACGGACCCATAGATATCGTGTTTGTGATGGGATGGGTGTCGCACCTGGAATGGTTTTGGAAGGATCCGTCGTTTGCTGCTTTCCTGCGTCGTCTGGCTTCGTTCTCACGAGTCATTCTGTTTGACAAACGTGGGACAGGTCTGTCGGACAAAGTGCCGGTGGATGGGTTACCGACTCTTGAAATGCGAATGGACGACGTACGCGCGGTCATGGAAGCCGCCGGTTCTAAACGAGCGGTCTTATTAGGCGTTTCGGAAGGCGGGCCGCTGTGCACACTGTTCGCGGCGACGTACCCCGAGAAGACAATCGCGATGGCCATGATGGGGAGCTACTCCCGTCGGTTGTGGGCGGAAGACTATCCGTGGGGACCGACGGAAGAACAGCGCGAACAGTTTCTCGAAGACATCGCTCGAAACTGGGGTGGCCCTCTCGGCATCGAAGACCGCGCGCCGAGCAAGGCGGATGATCCGGCGTTTCGAAAGTGGTGGGCCAGTTACCTGCGAATGGGAGCGAGCCCAGGAGCAGCCGTTGCGTTGACTCGAATGAATGCTCAGATCGACGTGCGGCCAATCCTTCCATCGATTCAGGTTCCGACTCTTGTGATTCATCGTTCTGGCGATCGGTGTCTGCGAGTCGAAGAGGGCCGGCATATGGCAGACCTGATTCCGGGAGCGAAATTTGTCGAACTGCCTGGCGACGATCACCTGCCATTCGTTGGTGATTCGAAAGCGGTACTAGATCAGATCGAAGAGTTCCTCTCCGGCATGCGGGCTACGTCGGCAACCGATCAGGTTCTTGCCACGGTGCTCTGTGTTATGACGGAAGCCGATTTGGGCTCGAAGCTGGAACAGCTTCACGAGTCGATTCGAGGCAATGCCGAACTATTTCGTGGTCAGAATATTGTGATCACAAACCGCCGAATGCTACTGACTTTCGACGGCCCGGCTCGCGCGGTGCGAGCGGCCAGTTCGTTTGTGGGTCTGGCCAACGGTATGGGTATCGACGTGCGTTGCGGAGCCGATACCGGGATGTGCGAAATCGGTGATACAGTGCTTCTCGGGCCGGCAGCCAAACGTGCAATTGAAATCGCTGATGTCGCCTCGATGAATGAAGTTCTAGTATCGAATACGGTGCTGAACCTGACGTCCGGAGCCGGGCTCACGCTGATTGAAGCCATGAAAGCGGATGACGTGCGAGCCTACTCGATCCATCGGCTTGTTGACTGAATCTAGCCGTTTACCAATCCGCCCAGGCTTCACCGAAATGGACTCGGTGTTCGCATGTCTTTCTGATTCTGCAAAATCAGTGTTAGATGGGTCGTTCGTTGGGAGAACCAGTAGCAGGCGGTGAGGCTTGGAATGTAGACGGCACAGTTGTGACGTGTTTCCCATGTCCTAGTCGCTACCAGACCCAATCCGATTTTACGACGGAATCGGTCGTTCAATCGTCCGGCATTTGATTACATTGACCGGTTCAGTTTGAGTGGTGGGACAAGGAATGCTGCTGCTTTTGAACACTGTTGTCTTGCTTGGATCTCTTGCCTTCGCGTGTCTGCTGCGGCAACTTGCTACCCCGTTACTGTGCCTCTTGAGTTCGAGCGGACAGGCTGCTGGTGACGGTCGTTCTGGCGAGCACGCATTTCAACCAACCGCGGTTGTGATTCTGTGCGTAAGAGGTGCCGATCCGACTCTCAGTTTGTGCGTACAAGGTTTGCTGAATCAAAAATACCAGCACTACGCGCTGCACATTATCATGGACAGCTACGACGACCCGGGAGCGAAAGTTGTCCGCGATACGGTCGGTCGTGAGACTTGTGGTGCGTCGTCGGTTCCTATCTCGCTGCACTACTTGAACGATCCGCACCCGAGCCGCGGGCTGAAAGTCAGCGCCATACTGCAGGTTCTGAATGCGTTGGACGAACAGCCTGAAGTTGTCGCGTTTGCCGACGCGGATACTCAGCCCGCACGTAGCTGGCTTAGCAGCTTGGTTCAACCACTGCAGAATGACGATGTCGGAGCGACTTGTGGTACGCGTTGGTTCCATCCGCAGGGAACGCGAATTGGTAGTCTTGTGCGGATGAACTGGAATCTGTTTGCGGTAAGCCTAATGCTGCGTCATTCGCTGGCGTGGGGTGGAGCCATGGCGTTGCATCGTCGTGCGTTTGACCAGACAGGCCTTGTTGAGCACTGGCAACAAGCTTTGTGTGAAGACGCGTGTTTGCGTGACGTTCTGACGAACGCCGGTCTTGAAGTTCAATACGTTGCAGAGGTCGCGATGGTGAACTCGGAAGATGCCAGCATCAAAAGTGTTTGGCGTTTCATCCGACGGCAGTTCGTTCACCTGCGGCTTGATTGCAAAGCCTGGCCCTATATCGCCGTAACGGGGCTGCTCATGACAATGTTGCCGCTGCTGGCGACGGTTCTCTTCGCCATGAGTCTTTTGCAGCAAGATCAAACAATGATCTGGCTAAGCGGCGCGGCAATGTCCGTTGTTGTGATTGCGGTAGCAGGCTACGAACTGCCAGTACGAAAACTTGCACTTCAAGCAGGGCAGGGCGACGCTTGGCGATTCTCATTAAAGACGATACTTGCATCGCGTATTGCCATTTTGCTTTCCACCATCATCACAGCTTTGGCGATCATGCATGCATGTGTTGTGCGGCGGGTTTTGTGGAGAGGAATTGCCTATCGCATCCTGAACGATTCCAGCGTTCAGATGGACGACTACAGACCAATGCTCACCACCGAATCTGACAGCAAGATGCGACCTGGCAACGTATCGGTCTGAGAATCGCTGACGCTTATTGTCTTGCAATGTGATGCTTGGTGAGAAATCCAGGAAATCGCCAGAACCAAGTGTGGTCTGGTCTGTCTACCAAGTGTCGTTGCACTTGCCAGCGGCGCGGCGGCTTCACTTTGTGATGAGCTCGTCGTGTTCCGTGAGTGGTGTCTGAAGGGTGCAATGATCCATCGGTAGCTCATTTGGTAGAGCACCAGGTCCTTAACCTGGATGTAGCGGGTTCGAGTCCCGTCCGACTCACCAATCTTGACGATTGGCTCCACCGAGCGCTTCGGCGTTCACCATTTTGAACCGGAGGGTAACGGTTCAAGAACAATCAGTCGTTGTTGGGATGGACTTCGCGAACCGCTGCGGCGGGAACCGAGTCTCTGACCAGCATCGGCAGCACGACAAATTTGCTGTGTAGCGAACGGATACCGCTTCCATCGGGTAAGTGGTGGAAGTCGATCGGCGTTGATCGGAAAGAGTGACCCCGAGTACTCAAACGATCAACAAGGTTCGATGAAAGCCACGGACGATGGGAACTTAAGTTCGCTCCGCAAACGGAAGTGTGATTGTGAATGTCCCGTTACCCAAAGGTCTTTCCCTATTCAGTCGTTCGATCTGTTGAGCCGTAGGCGCTAGCCTCGGGCCTCAGAATCAGAACCCTGTGAGAAACCTAAAGACAGTCGTGGCCGACCAACAACCACATCGGTGAGCCACGGATACATAAGAACGAAAATGACGTATTGGCTCTGAGGCCCGAGGCTAGCGCCTACGGCTTACGCGTTAGGAAGTAGCGGAAGTCGTCAAGACTTTCGGCGGCTCATGTAGAAGTGACCGAAACTCTTGACGAGTTTCGCTACGAGGACTGAGGAAAGAAAACCATGTTGAAGCGAATCAAGATTCTTAGCTACCAGGTCGGACTGTTGTTCCGTGACGGTGAGTTCAAGGGCCTGCTGTCCGAAGGGAAGCACTGGTTCTTCGACCCACTGCGGAAGATCCGTGTCGATATCGAAAACACACGTGATACGTGGCTCGTTCACGAGGATCTCGATCTCATCGTTAAGTCCGGAGCACTCAAGGACCGCGCGGTGGTTCTGGATCTGAAGGATCGTCAGCACGGGTTGGTTTGGATCAATGGGCGATTTAGTCACGTGCTGTCGCCAGGTCTGTACGCATACTGGAACGGCATTAAGGATGTTCGCGTTGACATTGTCGATGCAAAGACCGCTCAGTTTGAACACGATGACCTGAACCTGATTGCGAAGTCGCCACTGGCTTCACAGGTTCTTGATATCTGCTCGATCAAGCGTGACCACGAAGGTGTTCTGTTTGTCGATGGAGACTACGTGAAGACGTTGTCTCCGGGGCAGTACGCGTTCTGGCGATCGGCCGGTGATGCTCTCATTTCGGAAGTCGATACGCGAGAGACGATGGCAGATATCAGTGGTCAGGACATCATGACGGCCGACAAGGTCACGTTGCGATTGAACGCAGTGGCAACGTTCCGTGTGTCGGATTCGCATCGAGCGGTTTCGTCGTCCGAGGACTACCGGCAGTCACTGTACCGTGAGGCTCAGTTGGCTTTGCGGGCCGTTGTCGGAACGCGTGACCTTGATGGGTTCCTGAAGGATAAGGAATCCGTTGCAGCCGAAGCTGAAGAGCTGATTCGCAATCGTGCCAGCGAGTTGGGTCTGACGATCGTGAGTGTTGGAATCCGAGACGTGATTCTGCCTGGCGAGATGAAGGATCTGATGAACAAGGTCACGGAAGCGAAGAAGGCAGCGGAAGCCAACCTAATTTCTCGTCGTGAAGAAACGGCTGCCATGCGTAGCCAGGCCAACACGGCGAAGCTACTGGCGGATAACCCGACGCTCATGCGACTGAAGGAACTTGAGTTGCTTGAAAAGATCGCTGCCAGCGGAAAGCTGAACATCTCGCTTGGTGAAAAGGGATTGGCTGAGCGGGTTGTGAATCTGTTGTGAGACCAGTGCGGCCTTGGAAACGAGGCCGCACTTTTTTCGTTCGGAATGCTGAAGTCTGCCATGACGATTCCACGTCCGTCCCGAACCTGGCACCCTCTCCCCCGGAGGAGCCGTGTTATCTCAAGAACTTGATTCGGGGAAGAGGGATGGGGTGAGGGGCGGAGAGGGAACCTCTGCTTGAGATAAGACCCCGTCTGGCTTCAGCATTCCTCATCCGACATTCAACTCACTGCTGGTGCGGTTCACGGAACTGCCGCATCTCAGGACCAGCCCGGTCGGCGTGGGAACCGATCGGGCTTTCTTTTGGCTTAACGTCGCCAACAGGGCTTAGTAATTCCAAATATCAGTCAGTCGATCCGAGACATCCGAAGCTTTCCCGAAAGCGTTACTGATGGAATTAGATTCGATTGACTTCCGCGATGTGCTGGAAATGCTCGAGCCGTCGATCATGAGTGCGTCAGAGTCTCCGCCCCCGTGAACGTTGAGCTTCCCGCCAATCGTTGTGTTGGTGACCCACACTTCGTCAGAGCCGTGGCCCGTCTTCACATTTACGTCTCGACTGAACGCAGTGGAGTACAGAGCGAGGTAGTCTTTGCCTCCGCCGGTCTTAATGTTTCCACTTCCCTGAGCGCCACCGACGACAAGTACGCCATCGTTGCCGTGGCCACTATTGATCGTGACGTTGCCGGAAATTCCAGCGACGCCGATGTCATCACGTCCGTGCCCAGTGTTGATGTTTATCGAGTCGATACCTTGAACGGTCTGAAACAGAACGGTGTCGTTGCCTCCGGAAGTTTTCACTGATACGTCATTCAGTGATCCGTATCGAACCCCGAGTTGATCGCGTCCGTGACCACCTTTGTAACTGAGGTCGTCTGCAACCACTTCTTCGAGGAGAACTTTGTTGTTGCCACCTTTGTTGAAGGCAAGTCGAACGTCGTCCTGTACGCGATACGTGCGTGAGTACATGCTACCGTTGATGGTCGTTCCATTCAGCCCGGAGACGATGACGCTGCCGTTGCTGCTCCCCGCCAGTCGGATCTGATTATTCGCCTTGTCGCCCTGAACAAGCAGGTCGCCGTTCTTCACGCTGACGGTGACGTTGCTAAGGAGCGTGCGGGTTTCGAGAACTTCAGGTCGAGATTGCTGTTCCGAGCGGATTCGTCGCTGAGGCTGAGGAGCGACGAGATTCTTGATGGATCGAAGCAGGTTCATTGTGTTCTCCCAGTGCGTTCATTCGTGTGCTGCCTTTCGAACGCGAGGAGACGCTGGTTGTTACAGAAGATGGGCAGATTGCTGTGAAATAGGGGTTTTTCAACAGATAAGGCCCAAGCGAGCGTATTCACTTGTCCGTACGTTTCTTGCGAGACCGCGTGAACCTTGGCTAAACGCCGGTGTCTCTAACCCGAAACAAATACATGGGAAACGCAGCATGGTGCTCCTGTTTTCGTTGTATTGGGCCAGCCCGCTGGCACACAGGAGGAATGCACCCGCAAGGAGAAATGATGCCGAAGTTGAATCAGATTATTGCTGTCTTGAATGGCAAGAAGACGCAAAGCCAAAAAGACATCACCGAGGTCTACAAACGCCTGCAGAAGAACGCGCTGTTCGAAGGAATCAGTCGAACCTATCAGCCAACGGATGAAGAGGGCGAGACGCAACCGCCGGAACGCAAGAAGGTT
>JBGCDN010000127.1:0-4243 GCA_045105495.1 Planctomycetaceae bacterium | reverse complement strand
GAACAGCGTAGTAGAATGCTCACGCGTCGCCGGGCGTGCGATGTGAAGACCTTTCGTCTTGGCGTGCATGCCTCGGGTATCCCATCCGTGCATGTCCTTCTTGTCAGGTTCGCTCACTTCTGTTGGTTTCGCGTCGGCGGTTGGCTCGCCAAGCGGCACGACCTCAGTGAGGCAGAGGCGATATTCCAGTGTTTCAGCAGGCGTTGTTGTCAGAGGCAGCCGACGACGGCTTGCTCGACGTCTTGATGGCATCACAGGCTCCGGTCCGTTCTGGGGTATTAGGTACCCAAGACATCCGGACCCGCTGCTCGAAGCCGACAACCTATCGCCAAGAACCACATAGACGAGAAGTTATCCGAACGAAGCGACCATTCGCCACGTCTTGATCTCTAAATCCCGTTGCCACACCAACTCAACCTGAATCTGCACAGCCTCAGCCTAGCACCTCGAATAGTTGACTCGCGTGTTTGATTGCATCGGACATCCCATACTCACTTGGTTCACTAGCAAATGAAGCGACTCCACCTGTCAGTTCATGCACTCCTTGGATTTCGCCATCTTCGTTTGTACCTGTTCCCCTAAACCTGATGAGATCCTGCCAATGATATTGATTGTCTTTATCAAGGCCCCAACATTCAGTGACTCGAACAACACGCCGTGAACCGTCTGAGAAACGAGCGATTTGAAGCACAAGGTCAATAGCCGAGGCAACCTGCTGCCGCGCAACGTATACTGGCAAATCAGCGTCGTTGAGCAGGCACAGGGTTTCCAACCGAGTCAGGGCATCTCGCGGCGTATTCGCATGAACCGTAGAAAGAGAACCTGCATGCCCCGATAACATCGACTGAACCAAGTCCAACGCCTCGCCTCGTCTAACTTCACCCACAACAATCCGATCTGGACGCATTCTCAGAGAGTTGGCGAACAGCTCCCGAATTGAAATATGCCCTTCGCCATTCGAATCAGCTGGCTGCGCCTCCAAATAGACAGTGTGAGCCTGGCTGAGTTGTAGCTCCGAGCTGTCCTCAATAACTACGATGCGCTCAGTCTCTGGAATCTCTGCAGACAACGCATTCAACATCGAGGTTTTGCCAGTACCGGTGCCTCCCGAAATGACGATATTTTTGTGCAACTGAACCGCAATGGACAGGAACTCTGCCGTCACCGGATCAAGAGAGCCAATCGCTATCAGGTTCTCCAGATCAAAGGCTGCTTTTCTAAATCGCCGAATGGTCATGACAATCCCTGAGCGCGAAGCAGGGGGAATGATGACATGAACCCTCGAACCATCCGGCAGCCGTCCGTCCATTGTCGGGTTCTGAGCATCGATCGGTCGATCGATGTACTCAGCGATGTTCGTAATGGTTGCCATCAATGCAGCTTCACTCGGGAACCGCAGGTCTGTCTCCTCCAGTTTGCCACCTCTTTCGAACCAAATGCTCTCCGGCCCATTGATCATGATCTCGCTGGCGGTGGGGTCATCCAGCAGCTTGGCCACAGGTGTGAGGAAATGGGCAATCGTGGTACTAAATATGTCGATAGCTGGCATAGCTTCTCCTTCGAAGTTCGCGGAAAGAGATAGCCAAACCAACATTCAGTAGGACATACAGAAGAAAACTTTGAACCGAGTGTCCTCCGATCGCTTCGACGCGTATCTCTGATCGACGAGATAATTGGAGGAGAGTCATGAAGAGTAGAATCCGTGTCGTTTCCAAGAAGCAAAACCCTGTAAGGCGACAAACCTACTACGATTTGGTTGGTGTCCCGCGATCTGCTTCCAATAGAGAGATCCTCGATGCAATTGCGAAGCGTTCCACCGAAGCATCCCACACGCCTGATAGCGATCTCGCGCAACTTAAGGAAGCAGTACGGACACTCACGGATCCCGACAGGCGACGTCACTACGACATGCGCTTGGAAAGTCGTGAGGGGGCGACCGTACGGACGGCGACCAGCCAAGGCTTGGCAGGCGAAGCTACTGTGGTAAGGCCGCCATCCGCGAATCGCGAGAATCCCAGAGCGACGTCAAGTCGAAAGATCGAACCAATCCGTGTACTCGGGATCAACGATCACACTAGAGTCGTCGAGGGCTGGCAATTCGATGCCAGCCGACGTGTTGTTGTCAAACAGCTTTCAGGTAATCACCGTAGAGACCCGTTCGAATCTGAGTTCGCCGACGAAGCGACATTCCTCGCGAGCATCAACTGTCCACATATCGTCGAAGTCTATTCGGTGAATCTCGCACGTGGCTTCTACGTCATGGAGTACATTGACGGCGGGTTCAAAGAACTCCTTGAAACCGGAAAGCCAATTGACGAATCAACCGTAAAAAAGTGGCTACGTGAGGCACTCCTCGCACTAAGTGCTGTTCACCAGTCGGGGCAGTTTATCGGCCGTCTCTGCGCTGGCAGTTTCTTGCTGACAATAGCAGGCGAACTAAAACTAAAAGACGCGCCCGCAGTTGACCAAGCAGGAACAGTTTGCATGCCACGAGAAGGCCAGACGTGTCTGGCTCCGGAACTGCTGTCACCGAACACGTTCGGCGATCCGGGACAACACTCTGACATCTACACTGTTGGCTATCTGATGCTTCAGCTACTGGCCGGGCGTCGCTTTTCTAGTTGGTTTAAGTCGGTTGGAAAAAGCCCTACGTCCACAGCGTGGATGAACTGGCACGGTTCTGCTGCCGAGCTACTTCCTCCATGCAAGTCACTGCTACCTGCGTTAACGCATGAGTTCAGCGCGATACTCGATCGGATGACTGCGAAGCGAGTCAGTGACCGCTATGACTCGACGGAGAGCATTCTCGAGGCGCTTGATAACTGTTCCTTGAGTACTGCCGTAACGCAAAGGCACACCGAAGAGGAGGTTGAGGAAGTGGAAATGCCAGTACTGGCACCAACGCTCGAACCGCACACGGACAACCCTCCAAACATCTTTGCGGAGTCAGAGTTTGACGAACCTGGAGAGCCTGCCATGGCGTTCCTAAGCGACTTCGGCAAGTTCATAGGAATAGCGCGGAAGCTGAAGCCGGTTGCGTGGATTCCGATTTGCATCACTTTCTGCACGGTTGCCGCCTTTTGGCTCATCAAACCAGAGACTCGGTTTGAACCAGTGGCGGACTTCAAACCGGAATTTGTATCGCCGCCCGTTGAGGAAAAAGAACAATCCATCTCTTCCGAAACAAATCAGTTGGAGGAAACCGAGGAACCAGCAAACGTACTTGCCGAGCCAACCTTTGGTGAAGGCACTATTGCCAAACAATCCGGATTCGCCAAGCCATTGGGCACGCAGCTACTGGATCCAACCCTGCAAGATGTTCGAATGCATGAGCATACGGCAACCAAGGCAGCTGAGATGCAAGAACCGAATAAGCTGCAACCGGCGACAGCTGTGCCAGCTCGTTCCTTCACGCCGCCGCCGAAGAAACTGACCACCTCTCAGATCGGCAAAAGCATCCACACATCCACCAAGCCTCACTTAACCAGTCCATCACCAAGGTCCAAAGTGTTCGACATCGCTGGCGGCCAAAAACACGATCGTGATCGCCTAAGAGATCTCCTCACTTCAGCAATTCGAGCGCACGTTAGTGGTCGCATCCAAGAGAAAAGAGAAGTCGTACGGCGCCTGCAGATTTTTGATAGAACTGCCCCTAAAGATCCACGTACCGTATTTGCCATCGGCTGCCTGACACGAGGCTCAGAGCAGCTAAAGCACCTACAACTTTCTGCAGAGTTAAGCTCAGCTCAAAACCTCGCCTTTCTTGAAGCAGATCGTATAGCTGTCGAGTTGTCTCTTCGATCCCGACGACCAGCACGCCAAGTCCTTGGGCAGCTGCTCGTCATCACAAACGGTCGGTCTGAAAAGCAGTTAAACGAAATCAGCTTTTTCGTTTGGTACGGACAGATTATTGGCTATCTCGAATTCACTGGCGATGCCCTGGAAAAAACGCTTATCAGCAAACACCTCGATCAGCTCCCAGCAAGCTATGTCGCGCGAGCAGCCTGCACCCGAGCTCGACGAGAAACGATTCAGGAACTCGGAACGATGCTACGCAATGGAATCAACATTGGACCAAAGATCGTCTTTCCAATCGACTACTCTTTGAGGCTCACCGGCGCACTCGAATCGGTGCCATCCGACCGAGACCGCCCCCTACCAGCACATGTAGACGGACAAGTAGCGAACTTGGGCTCGAAATAGGCGGAAAATAGCGGTTTTGTTTTTGGTGGTTGCAGTTGGC
>JBGCDN010000126.1:0-6273 GCA_045105495.1 Planctomycetaceae bacterium | reverse complement strand
GATCTGAGTGCCGTTTTCGACAGCTTCAAGCTGTGCGAATGGAGTGACTCTGACCAAGCACTGAAGACGACTGACGAGCACCTGTTGTTTTGGCGAGAAAGCACTTCGACTCCGCCAGAGTTGTTGGTCCTCGATACGCCCGATGTCGACAGCGATGCCCCGATGAACTGGGTTCGAGCCGACGCGATTCGGCGGTCAGCAGATGTGTTGCTCGCGGTGCTGACTCAGCAAAAATACAACGACGCTGCCGTGAAAGACTTCTTTCGGAAAGCGGCGGAAGAAGACAAAGCGGTCATCATTGTTTTCAATCAATGCCTGCTTCCGGAAGACGAAGAGTACTGGCCGATTTGGGTGAACACGTTTTGTTCTGAAACAGGCATCGCCCCCGAAGCCGTCTACATCGCGCCGAACGATCGGAAGGCGGCGGAAGAGAATCGACTGAGCTTCTTCGAACGCAAGTGGCCGGTTGATTCGAATCGAGAAGTGGACGGAACCAACCCACGCAGTCTGACAGACGACCTAGCGAAGTTGCGGTTCCACGAAATTAAGTTTCGCACGCTACGTGGTTCGCTGAAACACTTGCTGCGAGAAGACCGTGGCGTTCCGCTTTGGCTTCGGGAACTTACACAGCGTAGTCACGAGTATTCGGCCGCGGCAGATCGATTGTCTTCAGAATCGGTTTCGAAGATTCGCGATTGGCCAGCGGTTGGCAACGACTTGCTGGTTGAAGAAGTGCGTCGTTGGTGGCGGGCTCGGCAGCAAGGTTGGGCTCAGAAGGTGAATGGGTTCTACGATACCGTCGGTGGCGTCGTGGTTGCCCCATTCAAGTTTGCTCGCGACAAAATTAGCGGCCCGCCAGATGATCCAATCGATGGTTACCGGGAACGCGAATGGTCGGCAATTCTTCGAACCGTCGACGAGATTTACGAGAAGCTGGAGTTCATGGCTGAATCCGGCGCGGACTTGTTGAAGCCGCGACTGCAAAAGGTTCTGGCTGGAAAGTCGAGAGCCGATTTGTTGGAGAAGCTGCGTGCTGATCACGAACAAGTCGAGTTCGAGAAGGTGATTGAAGAGACCGTCGATGGCGAGATGCGTGCGTTCGAAGCTGACAGTCCAGACATGTACGCGTTCTACAAACAGATCCACAACTTGTCGGCAGCCGTCAGGCCAGCCGCCAGCGTTGTGTTCTTCGCGATAGGAGCTGGTCCGGCGGGTGAAGCTGTCGCACCGCTGGTCGCGGACGCTGCATCGCAGGCCATCGCCACCGTGGTCGCAGACTTCGCGGGTGGTACGGTCGCAGCTGTGGCTGGAGAGAAAACAGTCTCCGAAGCGGCTGGAAAGGGCTCCGGCTTCCTGCAGGCCAAGTTCCAACGACTGCAAACCACATTCATGTCGGCTCGAGTCAACTGGTTAACGGAACGACTGAAGTCGGACCTGTTGGGAAGCCTGCCAGAAGACTTTGAACTAATTGCCGGCATCCCGCGTTCAGAAGAATACGGTGTCGTTCAAAATGCAATCCGCGAACTGGCCGAAGCGGTCGGCGAGACTGTTGAACACGTTCCATAGACGAACCTGAGATGCGGACGAGGCGACAAGTCCGAGCCAAACAGACGAACTAGAATTCATCAATCGGTAGACGTTTTGCTTGCCAATGGAGAACCGGGTGCAACAACCGGAACTTGAACAACTAAAGATGCTGGCCGAAGTCGATGAACTAATCGATCGTCTCAAAGCGTTTAGCGAAGCAGACGGCGAATGGGCTCCGGCGAACAATTGCCGCAATCTGCTTCGTCGATTGCTCGGACGCGTGCAGACGCTGCGTGTCCGGTTGGAATCGCCGCTGGTTGTGGCGACGTTTGGAGGAACGGGAACGGGCAAGAGCACTCTGGTAAACGCTTTAGTGGGCCGCGAAGTATCGCAGTCCGGCAGGCAACGTCCGACGACCACCCGCCCAATCCTCATCGCGCATCCAGAGACAGAGTTGGAACCACTGAACCTGCCGCTCGAGCAGTTCGAAGTGAAGCAGGTCGCTTCAGCCATTTTGCGCGACATCGTGGTGATTGATTGTCCCGACCCGGATACCAGCGAGACGTCGGAAGCTGGCTCGAACACCGCCATCTTGCGTGAGATGCTGCCGCACTGCGACGTGCTGCTTTATGTTTCGACGCAACAAAAATATCAGTCCGCGCGGGTGATTGATGAACTTGCGGATGCCGCGGCTGGTTGTCGATTGGTATTCGTTCAAACGCATGCTGATGTCGATTCGGACATTCGCGATGATTGGCGAAAGCGGTTGGAAGGCAAGTACGACGTGCCTGAGATGTTCTTCGTCGATTCCATGCGAGCGATGAAAGAACAGCAAGCAGGCCAACGACCATCCGGCGATTTCTCACGACTTCAGTCGCTACTAACAACGCAGTTGTCAGCATCACACCGTGTTCAGGTTCGCCGAGCCAACCTGATCGATCTGATTCATTCTGCGTTGAATCACTGTCAAACGAAAGTTACTGACGACAGCCAGCACGTCGTCAAACTACGCGAGATATTGGAAGAACAACGGGCCAAGTTGACGTCGCACATGGCGACACAACTTCGAGAAGAACTGTTGGTCAGCCGGAACCTTTGGGAACGGCGGCTGCTGACGTCCGTCACCGACCATTGGGGATTCAGTCCGTTTTCAGCGATCTTGCGATTCTACAACGGCATCGGTGGATTCATCGCCAGCTTCACGCTATTCCGCGCGAGGACGTCGGCTCAGATGGCTTTGATTGGAGCGATGCAGGGAGCCAAATGGGTTGCCAAGCGGGTGAAAGAGCAAACAGCGGACGGACAGTTGGATCGGATTGCTTCGTTCGGACTGTCAGACAATCAGCTACAGGAATCACAGTTTGTGATCGCCGGCTACTTGCGATCGGCAGGCATGGATCCGGAACTGATTGACCGCTCGTCGATTGATTCGCTCCGGCACCAGGCGGCTCGCGTTGAAGACCAATTCCTTGGAGACGCTCGTCGGAAGGTCGACACCATCATTGAAGATCTGGCGGTGAAGAATACCGGTTGGTTCACTCGTTGGTGGTACGAGATTCTGTTCCTCGCCTACATCGCGTTTGTGCTGGTTCGAGTCGGTCGCAACTTCTTTTACGACTCCATGTTCGTTGAAGATTCAAAGCTTCTCAGCACAGATTTCTACATTCCCGCCGCCATCTTCTTCGCGTTGTGGTCTGCTGTTTTGGTCATGGCATTCACTATGCGGTTGAGACGAGGCCTGCAGGGACGAATTCGAGAACTGGCCGACGAGCTGGCTTCGTTCCGCATCGCCAGCGGCCTGTTCCCAGGCTTAGAGCGCGCTTGTCAGCGAGTCGAACGTGATCGTGGCGAGTTGGATAGCCTTGTTGAGATGACGACAACATTCCGCAATCGGCTGGCAGGTTCAGAGAGTAATCTAGGCGGTCGAGCCGTCGAAGTTGGAACCGAATCGAACTGATTCCAATGATTCCAAATCCGTATGAATTCACGTCAACATCTGTAGATGCCGTGGCCGAAGTTCAGCGAGGACGGTTTTGGTACGGCGCTGTATTTGGATTGTTCTTTTCCTACTCGTTCGCCAAGTTCGCTTCACTTCAGGTGATGTCGGTAGAGATCCCTGGGGAAGAACCGACATGGATGTTTCTCGATCCGGCATTCTTTGTCAGACAGGTTTTTGCCGCGTTGCTGGCTGTTGCAGCAGCGGCAGTTAGCCTCACAAGAATACGAAGGCAATGGCTACTTGCATCGGGGCTCTTGTGTATCGCGGTCATACTCGGATTCATGATCTGATGATCTGTTAACTGGCCAACCGAATTGCGTCCAGCTTCCTGACAACTGCGATAACTCGCGTGGAACGCCTGCAAAAGGCAGATTCGGTGGCGACGCGACTTCAACGGATTCGCAATCCGCAGTAAAGTCGGGTTCAAAGAAGGAACTACAAATGCGATTAGCACGAATTCGAGTTAGCAGTGGCGAAGATCACGTTGCCATGCTCGGCGATGACGACGAAATTACCTTGCTGGACCTATCGCAGGTCACAGCCATCAATAGCCTGTCCGACATTCTGCATTCGCCGGACCCACACGGCTTGGCCAGCTTTCTCAAGCATCAAACCGCACCAGCGCTGACTACTAGCGAAGTGCAGTTTCTGGTTCCAATTGATCAGCAGGAAGTTTGGGCAGCGGGCGTTACATACAAACGTAGCCAGGTTGCTCGGATGGAAGAATCCGAAGCTGCCGCATCGCACTACGACAAGGTTTACACGGCAGACCGCCCGGAACTATTCCTCAAAGCAACGCCATCGCGCGTGTCTGGTCCGGACGAACCGGTTCGAGTTCGCTACGACAGTCAGTGGTCTGTCCCAGAGCCTGAGTTGGCTTTGTTCGTCAATCCGGACGGAACCATCTGCGGGTATTCAGTCGGCAACGACATGTCGGCTCGCGATATTGAAGGCGAGAATCCGCTGTATCTGCCTCAGGCCAAGTTCTACAAGAACTGCTGTGCCCTTGGTCCATCCGTCCTACTGACCAACGACGCGCCAGAGCGATCTGGGTTCAACATCAATCTGAAAATAGAACGTCGGGGCGAAGTTGTTTACGACGAAAGCACCAGCGCGGGCGAAATGGTGCGTGAGTTCACTGAACTCACCGACTGGCTTATGCGAGAAAATGACTTTCCGACCGGAGCGGTTCTTTTGACAGGAACCGGTCTCGTTCCTCCAGACGATTTCACCTTGAAGAATGGTGACCTCGTCAGTATCCGGATCGACGGAATCGGAACCTTGGTCAACCCCGTGGTTCAGGCGACTCCGAATTAGCGGCTGGTGGATCGAGGGTTGGACCGGCAATCTATTCGAGATCGAAAACACGTAACATGACTACCAGTCGACGCCAGTTTCTTCAGCAATCATCGTGTGCCGCGTGGGTCATGGGCCTCGCTGCTCTTGATCCGATGAGAACGCGTGCAGCCTTCGCTCAAACTGCGAAGCGGAAAATCGTCGCCAAAGAAAAATGGGCGCGATTGGAACAGGTTTCTGATGGGATCTGGGCGGCAGTTTCCACTCCGTTTGAGTCACGCGATTTTAAAACGGTCTCTAACGGAGGCATTATCGCTGGCAAAGATCGTGTGCTTGTTATCGAGGCATTCAACAGTGCTGAAGGTGCCAAGTGGCTGGCCGAACAGGCGAAGAAGCTGACAGGCAAATGGCCGACCGATGTTATTGTGACGCACTACCACTCAGATCACTCGGCCGGTGCAGGCGGGTTCAAGTCGCCCGAGACCGACACACGACTTTGGCTGACCAAAGAAACAAAGTCACTGATTGAGACGAAGAATGTTCGCAACGGCAATAAGCCTGAACTGCTATCGAAAATCGAAACGGTGGCTACAGGCAAGCCTTCTGTGCTTGACCTCGGCGGTCGGAAAATCGAGATCCGAAATCAAGTAGGGCATACTCCAAGCGATGTAACAATCGAAGTTAAGGAACCGAACGTACTGTTCTGCGGAGACTTGTTCTTCAATCAGCTGGTTCCTAACTATTCTGACGCTCAGCCAACCAAACTGAAGAACACTGTCGCCGCGTTCAGACGTGAGAAGGACGTTCTCTACGTACCGGGTCATGGTTCGCTGGCTGGTGCCAAGGACCTTGTGGTCTATCGTGAGTTCCTGGACATGATGGAAGACGCCGCACGTACGACTCACAAAGCGGGAACTGACGCCAAGACGGCAGCGGCCGAGTTCAAGCTGCCCGAGGCATTTGCCAAGTGGTATATCTTCTCACCTCAAGTCATCCCTCGCGCGTTCGCTGCTTGGTATCGAGAATTCGAAGGCTAACGCTGCCAAGTATCGGCCCGCGTCCGGCTCAAGAGGCTTGCCTCGAAAACGCCCTCGCGGCGATACGCCACCGGGGGACACCATCCAACGTCGTCGCCGCACATGGTGAATCAACGCGCTTCAGCCGCGTGGGTGGCACTGTTTGTGGACGGACTTTAGTCGGCTGTGTTCAACGTGCGTATAGATTTGGGTGGTGCGAATGCTGGCGTGCCCGAGCATTTCCTGGAGAGCTCGAATCTCTGCACCGCCGGCGAGCATGTGTGTTGCGAAGCTGTGTCTCAATGTGTGCGGTGTCACGTCACCACTGCAGCCGGCTTTGATCGCATACTTTCGCACGAGGTTCCAAACCATCACACGAGACATTCGGTTCCCGCTGCGCGTGACAAATAGGAATTCGCAATCGCCTCGTTGAAC
>JBGCDN010000125.1:0-6604 GCA_045105495.1 Planctomycetaceae bacterium | reverse complement strand
CCGTGCCGAAGCTCGCTGTTGTCTGGACAGTACTTCTGGCGGGCCAACCGTGGGGCGATTCTTCAGGGGGCTATCTGGGATTCGAAGATACCAAGTTACCCGCTGCTACTGCGGGATGCTGGCTCTCACATCGGGTTCACCTACAAAGTTTGGAGCCCTGGCAGCCCTGCCGACGCACCCTACGGAGCAGCCGATCATCGGTACAACAAGCGCCGAGGCAACTTCAACGGCTTCTCCCAATATCTGGATCGGAAGCGGAATGATGGCCAGATGGAAACGCATAAGAAACTTCTTCTCGACGTCGCTTGCGGGAACTTCAAAGACTTCCTGCAAGACCGAAAAAGCGACGAGCCGTTCTGTTATTGGTTCGGCCCAACCAACGTGCACCGCAAGTGGATCAAGGGTTCTGGGAAAGACTTTTGGGGTCTGAACCCTGATGACCTGAAAGGCAAGTTGCCGCCATTTCTTCCTGATGTTCACGAGGTTCGGCAGGATTTCGCAGACTACCTCGGAGAAGTCATGGCGTTCGACGCCGGCCTTGGCGAGATTCTCAAAGAGCTTGAAGCCACAGGCGAACTCGAAAATACAATCATCGTCGTCAGCGGCGATCACGGCGCGCCGGGATTTCCTCGGGGGAAATGCAACTTGTACGACTTCGGCATCGCCGTTCCGCTTGCGATTCGGTGGGGTTCGAAAGTCAAAGGTGGTCGCGTTCTGAATGACTTCGTGAACCTTCCCGACCTGGCTCCGACATTTCTTGAGGCAGCAGGAATCAAACCGCCATCAGTGATGACCGCAAAAAGTCTGTTGCCAATTCTGTTGTCTGACAAAGAAGGCCAGGTAGATCCGTCACGTACTCGCGTGATCGTTGGTCGAGAACGCCATGTGGCGGAAGCTCGGACGAACAATCTGCCGTATCCGCAACGAGCGATCCGGACGGACAAGTTCCTTTACATCCACAATTTCGAACCAGATCGTTGGCCGATGGGAACCGGGCCCGGACATGGAAAACCGTTGGCGAAGATGCCTTCGTTCAAGCAGCTCCAGGAAAACACATTTGCAGCTTACGGTGACCTTGATGCCAGTCCCACCAAAGCGTGGATCTTGTCGCGTCGAGATGATCCCGCGATGAAGGCGTATGTTGACTTTGCTGTCGGCCGTCGCCCGCAGGAAGAACTTTACGATCTGGGCAAAGACCCTCATCAAATGAAGAACGTTGCTGCCGATAACGCGTACGCACAGACCAAACAAAACCTCCGCGATGAACTTATGGCTGTTTTGCGTTCAACGGGCGACCCACGCGTGACGGAAAATCCCGTTCGGTTCGAACAAAGCCCCTTCACTAATCCACGAGCACCGCGAAAGCCACGCAGGAATGCGGCCGGGAAGAAGAAGTGACTAGCGAACTGACGTCAGCACTTCTTCACGACCCTCAATGAGAACCACTTCGGAATCGATTGGAACATCCAAGAACGTCTGTTCGTCACCAGACAACCAGCGGACCGTCACCTTGTTGATTTGCTCGGCGTCGCCAAGACCGACGTTGAGCCGGTTCTCATTTGCTGCTTGATAACCGCCGCCAGCAGCCAAGTGAACTGAACGCGTTCGCTTGGGAGTCTCGACAACAACCGTCGCGCCTGACGCATCGCGTGAGCCCGTGGTTCCAATAAGCTGAACAGTAAGGAAGTGACCGGGTTTCGCGGTTTGGTTTTCCACAATTGCTGCTGGCGTATCGAGGTGGCTAACGACAAAGTCTGGCTTGCCATCGCGGTTAAAGTCGAGTCTCGCGAGCGAACGCCCAAGCTGCTTCTTGTTGAAGTAGACGTCGTCTGAAGTTGGTTTGATCTCAATAAATCGACCGCCGATGTTTCGGTACATTTGAGGTCGCATTCGGAATGGGATGTCTTCGTGCGTGAAATCGTCAATGTGTCCGTTTGTCAAAACAAGGTCAGGTAAGCCATCAAGGTCCGCGTCCAGTGCCTGGGTCCCAAAGCCGAGCAACCGAAAGCTTGGATCTCGGAGTCCAGCATCTCGGGATTGATCCTGGAATAGTTGGCCCGGCTGCAAGGAGTACAACGTATTCGATTCGTCGTAGTAGTTCGTGACGAACAGATCCAGCGTGCCGGTTCCATCGAAGTCGTCAATGGCGATGCCCATACATGCCTGACCGCGAGCATCCTGATCGAACGCAACACCTCGTTCGAGCGAGACTTCATTCAGGCGGAACTCTGAACCAGTTCCCCGCGGAACCCAGTAGTGGTTTTCAATGCCATCGTTCCCAACAAACACATTCAGTCGACCGGTTCCATCAAAGTCAGCAGCAACCAGCCCAAGCGCCTTTCCCTTTACACCGGCGACTCCGACCGTTTCCGTAGCAACCTGAAACGAACCATCACCGTTGTTGAGATAGACATCATTCTGCGCACTGGCGAAGGCACTGGGGGCACATGCTCGCTGAACTTCGCCGCTGTCACACAGTTTCGTAAAAACGTCTTCTCCATCGAGATAGTTTGCATCGAACAGGTCTGGCAGCCCGTCACCATTCAGGTCGGCAATGAGAACGCTGGTTGTCCATCGCTCAGGCATGTCGGCGATCTGAACCTCAGCGAAGGTTCCGTCGCCGTTGTTTCGAAACAGCCGGTTACGGCCAATATTGGCGACATAGATATCCGGGAAGCCATCGTTGTCGATATCGCTGACGGCAATACCCTGACCGTAGTTCAAATCTCGCAGACCTGCGTTCTTAGTGATGTCAACAAATTCTTGCCCATGGATCGAACGGTATAGCGTGTCGCTGAGTTCCGCAGTGTCCAAGTCAATCGGCCAATTCGCGCCTTGCGTGAAATGCAAGTCGGGCCAGCCATCAAGATCGAAGTCCAATGCGGCAACACCGCCACCGGTTGTTTCGAACATCCGATGACCACTCGTCTTCCGATTAGCATTGTTCTTGTACTGAAACGTGACTCCAAGTTCGCCCGCAATATCTTCAAATCGAATACCGCTGGTGTCAGTTGAAGAGTCACCTGGTGCCTTTGGAATCTGTGAAATCTCGATAGACCAATCCGGCAACGGATAGTCGCTTAGGTCTAACTGCAGTGCTGGGTTGGCATCAGCAAACGTTTGAGGTGGATCTGCCTGGAGTTGGGTTTGAGACGTCTGCAGTGCAGTGATTCCCTTTTGAACGACGGCTTGTGCCTCACGATTCTGCTGCGCCATTTCAACGAGGGCACCAGCCCACACGTAGCATTCCCAAGGCCGACCCAATTCCGTGGTAAGTTCCAGCGACCGTAGTACCGCATCAAGATTCAGCCCGTTTCGCAGAATCGGGTGTGTCGTCTTGTTGTAGTCCACCAGCTTCGCATGCCTCGACACAAACGGTTCGGCGTCTGCATCGCGACCAAGCGCTTTCAACGCGAGGCCGAGTTCCTGATTGGAGAGGATCGAATTTGGTTCCAGCCCAATGGCTTTCCAAATACACCGCGCCGCTGCTTCCGGTTGGCCGACTCTTTTCGCCCAGATGCCTCGCACCTGCCAGATCTCTGGGAAGTCGTCGGCACCTTCCGGCAGGTTCGAATTCCATTCCGGAACAGCATCCAGTCGTTCCAGGTCCGTTAGGCATCTGCCGAGCCACGCATGTGCCTGCAGCAGACTCGGGTGCTTCTTAATAACCGCATTCAGGATCTGCATCGCTTCAGCCGGGCGGTTGTAGACAAAGTGCGACTGAACCAGACCAAGCTCACCGATCGGATCCTCCGGGACAGCAGCCATGGCCTTCTCATACAGAGCCTCGTCAACATAAGGCGCTTCATGGTTTGCCAGCATCAGTGCGTCGTTCAGTGTGACCTGGTTGGTGAACGCTCCCAGTTTGAGCGTCTTTAGGAAGTACTGATTTGCTTCCCAGCGACGTCCTTCAACACTCAACAGCGCGCCCATCGCTCGGTTCAGGCCAAGGTTGTCCGGCCGAAGTTTCAAAGCCTTGCGGAACCACTCTTCACTTTCGGTCAGCCGGCCTTCTTCATTACACAGCGAAGCATGCGTGATCGCGCCGCTGAGGAACTCTTCCGTGTCTTCTTCGGTCAGCTTTCGATACCAGCCCATGGCTCCATCAAGGTCGCCCAGCTTCTGGCAGGACTCGCCTGCCATCAGCGCGATATCGTTGTCCGCCTGAACCGCGAACGCTCGCGCGGCCAAGTCGCGGGTGGTTTCGTAGTCTCCCTGACGAAACGCGAACCGAGCCTGCTTTGCCAGATCGTCGGCTGATTCTTCACTCAGGAAATACCAACCAGCGCCGATCAGCCCGGCGATAAGAACTACCGCGACGCCGATCATTACGACATACGATCCGTCGGGCTTTTTCTCTTCTGCCGTTGCGTCTTTCTGCTCGTCCATCAGCCACGTACCAAAAGGGGACAGCTTAGTCCGTTGGCATCTGCATAACGTGGAAGGCCCTGAGCACTCCAGCGTCGTGAGAAACCAATACACCTCTCAATACGCGACTATACCGATCGATACGAGTTGAAACCGTCCGCCGGCAAAATATTTCAATCCGAACACTACACTCTAACAACGTTCTCGCGGCGACACTCCCCTCCGAAAACCACCATCCCAACGCCGCCGCCGCACACGGTGAAGCGGAACGCTTCCTTAGCGATTGAAGAGGAAGGCGGGGCTGTTGATCAGGGCCCACATGAGATCCTGAGCTGCCTCTGCGGGATCTTTGACTTCGACGAAGTACTTCGCCAACCTTGATTTCTCTTCAGCAAGAGGTGGTCGGCAAAGCGTGGCCATGTAGATCTCGTGAATCATCTTTTCAGGCGAAGCTTTGGCTTTGACCAGTCGTGAGACGGTTCCGTCTGGATGAATAATGGCTTCGGCGATGGTTGGTCCGTTCACCAGGTTCAGAGTCTGACCGAGGCTGACGTCGCTACTGCGTTCGCATTCGCAGGGAGACTCACGTGGCGGCCTGCCGAACATGTCGAGGAACGAAACCTGTACGCTGGAGTCTGGCAGTTGAGCCGCTCGGAACCCGGCTGGAACACCGGGCAGTCGTCGCGGTGCACCGGTCGCCACAATGATGGAGTCGTAAAGCTGCTCAGCGGACAGGCGTCTGGCTGCAGCATGAGAGAAGTTCACGCTGTCGCCTTCGTTCCACTTATTGGATCGGTAGGAACGCTGGTAGGTGTGCGTTGACACGATGGTCCGAATGAGACGCTTTAAATCGAAATCGTTCTCGATGAAGTCCTTGGTCATCGCGTCCAGCAGTTCCGGATTCGAAGGTGGATTGCTGGCTCGAATGTCATCGACGGGGTCGATAATTCCACGTCCGAGGAAGTAGCTCCAGTAGCGGTTCACAATACTCTTGGCGAAGTACGGATTCTTATCAGACGTCAGCCATTGCCCAAGCGCTTGGCGGGGATCTTTGAGGGATGCGTCCATGCCGTCGTGTGTGAAGGGGAACTCCGCCGTGACAGCTTCACCACTGGATGGATGCAGTACTGGCTGCGGCCTCGCACTCGTAAAGATAATCTCATCGCCAGAAGGCCCGTTGCGCCGACCAACGGAAGCGAAGTAGGCCGACAGTTCGAAGTATTGCTGCTGCGTCCACTTTTCGAACGGATGGTCGTGACACTGATTGCAGTTGAACCGAGTGCCCAGAAAGACTTGTGTCATGTTCTCCATGACGATCTTTGGTTCTCGGGCAATTCGGTAATAGTTGGCAGCCGGGTTGTCGAACGTGCTGCCGTTGGCGGTGATGAGTTCGTAAGCGAATTCGTTGGCTGGTTTGTTTTCCGCGACCGATTTGCGAATCCAATTGCGAAACGCCCACACACCTTTTTCGGTCAGATACTTTCGATTGCTCAGCAGCAGGTCGCTCCACTTCAACGTCCAGTGTTCGATGAACTCCGGCCCGGACAATAGCTCTTCAATCTTAGCCTGACGTTTGGCCTGCGAATCACGCTTGTCATCCTGAAACTCTCGAATCTGCTCGACGGTTGGCGGAAGCCCGGCCATATCGAGGTAAATTCGACGCAAAAACTCTTCGTCTGTTGCAAGCCCGGACGGCAGCAGTTTCATGCGCTGCAGCTTCTTATTAACTAACGTGTCGACGTAGCTGTATTCAGGGCTCGACTTCCATTCGTAGCCTTCGCGAGACCCGAGAATTGTTACCGGTGCAGCCGCGTAGACGCCTTCGTATCGAACCAGAGCTGCGGCTTCGCCACGACGGACACCTTCGATCAGACCAGTGTCGGAAACGGTCGCAACTTCGAAGCTGCTGGTATCAAACACGGCTTCACGCGTGACATCCCTGGAGGTTCCGTCTTCGTAGTTCGCAATGACAATGAGTTGCTGTTGTCCAGTTGCGTTGTGCAGCAACGGCTTCTCTGGGTAAACCTCTAACTGTGTCACTCGATTGGTCTTCTCAGAAAACCGGCAGCCCTCAGCGATCCACTGTTCAATCACCTTGTAGTACCGCGATTGCTCATCGAAGAGGAATCCACCTTCGTGCGGAACACCCTGCGTCGGCTTCAGAAGCATGAGGCTCTGGCCAGGCTGCGACCGATTGAATCGACGCCCGGAAATATCATCAATCAACGCGCGGTAA
>JBGCDN010000124.1:0-2954 GCA_045105495.1 Planctomycetaceae bacterium | reverse complement strand
CCAACGTTCTGTGAAGTTGCCGGAGCCAAACTGCCAGAAGGCTACGTTTCAGACGGTGTTAGTCAGGTTCAAGTCCTCAAGGGTAAGCCGGCACCGCGACGGCTGAAACCACTGTTTTGGAAGTACCCGTCCCGCTGGCCTGCTCCGAAGAATAGGCCTGACCATTGGGTGTCCTACGCGGTTGTCCATGAGAAGTGGAAGCTGGTTAGCAACAAGAGTGGAACCCATGTCGAGCTCTACGACATCGCCGCAAGCCCTTTCGAAGAAAGAAGCGTGGCACCGGCTAACCCGACTGTTGTTGCTGCTCTAACGGCAAAGCTTGAACAATGGAAAGTCACGTTGCCGGACAAGCCGACCGGGAACGTGTTTTCTGATGAGCGAAAAAAACTAGCAAAGTAGCTTCGGGAGCCTGACAAATTTAGTGTGGCTTGCATGCCAAGTTCTGCTGCGAGTGGACTGCCAGCTTCACGCACGAGAGTGAATGCCTTGTCGTAACGGCGCGATTGCGGCCATGCGGTGATCTCAACGGTCTCGCATTCACCACTTTGTCAGCTGTCAGGAATGATCTCGTCAGCGTCTTCCCGTGTCTTACAATGCAAATTGAACTTCCAGTTGGAGACGAAGTATGTCGACCGCCTTCGATGATCCGAAAGTGAAACTTACGTACGACGACTACGTTCTTTTCCCAAACGACGGAAAGCGTCACGAGGTCATTAACGGACGCCACTATGTGAACGGTGCACCAAGTCCCCGGCACCAGACGATCTCACGTCGAATTCAGTTTCAGTTGTACGAACAGATCGAGTTGAAAGGACTTGGCGAAGTATTCGATGCGCCGATTGATGTTCAGCTCAGCACTACAGATGTGGTGCAGCCGGATATTGCGGTTGTTCTCAGTGAAAACCGCATCGTGACGACGACCAAGCTCAAAGGTGTCCCAGAGCTGCTCATTGAGATACTTTCGCCATCCAATCGAAAGTATGACCAGCAGTTGAAAAAGCGGCTTTACGAGCAGTCGGGTGTTCCGGAATTCTGGATTGTTGATCCGGAAGACCAATCGCTCGATCAGCTGAAGTTGAATTCCGACGGTCTTTACGAATCGACACCACACGCCGCCTCAGTCTTGTTTGAAATGAAATCGGTATTGGCGACTGTCGATCTGACTCGTGTCTGGTGAGTTCGTGCCTACCGCTTTGCCGCTGGTAGCTAAGCGATGATCTCGTCAATCGGATGTCCGAAGTCGGCTTCCAGGCGTTTATGGCCGGGCACTTCCATCTTGTGTGATCGCAGCCCAAGCTGCTGGAGGATGGTTGCGTGCACGTCGGTGACGTAGTGAGGGTTCTCCACGGCATGGAAGCCCAGTTCGTCGGTTGTGCCGTGGACAACACCGCCCTTCAAGCCGCCGCCCGCCATCCAAATGCTGAACCCATACGGGTGATGGTCTCGGCCATCGGCTCCTTGAGATCCGGGCGTTCTCCCGAACTCCGTGGCGAACACGACCAGCGTCTCATCCAGCAGGCCACGCTGCTTCAAGTCTGTAATCAACCCGGCGATTGGGCGATCGACCTGCTGTGCCAACCGTGAGTGTCCAGCTTTCAGTCCTGAATGCTGATCCCAAGCGCCCGCTGCGCCGTCACCATGTTGGATCTGAATAAACCGCACGCCGCGTTCGACGAATCGCCGGGCTGATAGAAGCTGCTCACCGAATGGACGAGTTTCTTTTTGATCGAATCCGTACAGGGATTTCGTGGCCTGTGTTTCAGCAGAGAAGTCGATGACGCCGGGGACCGATGTCTGCATCCGAAAAGCCAGCTCGTACGACTTGATTCTTGCTGCGAGAGCAGCGTCGTTCGGGTAGCGCTGCCCGGACAGTTTGTTGAGCCGATTCACGAGATCAAAACCCAGTCGCTGTTCTTCTGCAGACATGGACAGTGCGGGCTTGGCATAGTCCAGCGGGTTCTTTGGATCGACCTTGAGCAGCACAGAGTCGTACGCCGGCCCAAGGTAGTGACCGTCGCGGCGATCGAAGAACCTCGGGCCCATGGCGATGAATTGCGGTAGGTTCTCGTTCAACGTCCCCAATCCCCAGGTCACCCATGCGCCGAGTGTGGGGACACGCGGGTCAAGCATGTGGCGTCCCGAATGAAACTGGACCTGGGCGCCGTGGTTATCGTCTGTGGTCCACATGGAGCGGACGATTGCCAGGTCGTCGACGACAGATCCAATGTGGGGGAACAGATCGCTTACCTCAATTCCGCTCTGGCCTCGCTTGCGGTATCCAAACTGTAATGGGTAAATCTTATTCCGCTGCTGGCCGTTGGCGTCATTCACCACAACGACACGAACGCGTTTGAGTCGTTCTGAAGACTGAACCTCAGCGTACGGCGTTTCAGCAATCGATTTGCCAGCATACTTCGTGAGTGCGGGCTTCGGGTCGAAGCTTTCCATGTGACTGACGCCGCCGCGCATGAACATCCAGATGACGCTCTTGGCCTTCGGCGCGAAGTGGGGAGCAGCGTTCAGAGACGCACTCGTCTCTGTTTCCGATGCATCTGCGGCTAGCATGGAATTCAATGCGAGACCAGCGAATCCAAGACTCGCATGCGAACAGAACTGACGTCGGGATGTGGGTTCGATGGTCATCGGATGGAGATGAAGTCGTTGTGATTGATAAGTGAATGAATCAAAGCCGTTCGAATGCGATTGAGATCAATTTTGGAACCACTCGATCGCTGGAGACTCTGCAGTTGTTCACAGAATTCGCTGCACGCCGTGAGTTCTTCCGCAGTCGGCTGCCGAGCGAGTAGAAGTTCGATAGCGACACCGGCGAACCCAGGAAGGTCCGCTGGGCGCGACGTCCGCTGGATTTGATTAGCGATATCTGCCGCCAGTGTCATCGACAGCTTGCTGTTCGCGAGCGCGAGGGCTTGTTGTGGGACGATGCTCTCGCTGCG
>JBGCDN010000123.1:0-3447 GCA_045105495.1 Planctomycetaceae bacterium | reverse complement strand
TGTCACTTGCGGAAACCAAATTTCCGTCCGTTGCCGTTGCTGTCACTGAATAGCTGCCGTGATCCAGTGTGGTTGCCGTCAGATCCAGCACCCAAGTTGAGTCGGTTACCGTCAGTTCCTGAGAAGAAGTCGTGTACGCTGTTCCGTTGAAGTCGACGGGGAGATTCGCTCCAACGAATGAACCAGAGATGAAGAGTTGTTGGTCGTAGGTGACAAAGTCGGTTGGATCGCCAGTGTCCTGGGATATCTCATCGATGGATACTTCTGCCGCACATGCTGTCGAAATCGGTACTAAAATTTGATTGTCTTCGGTCAGTGCGCCCGTGACGATGGTTGTGATCGGATCTAGCGTGCCAAACCCACCAACGTAACGGAGTTCTGCGCCAGGCTGAGCGTTAACAACTGTCGGTTTGTTGATGCCTTGGCCATGGTTTCCGCCAACAATCCAGGCGGTGCCGCCACCGCTGACGTTGAAGTTCAGGTACTGTCCGGCTTGTTCGTTCGCGAACGCGTCTGCAGTCGTGACGTCAATGTTCCAGCTCGTTCCGCTCGACACGTCAGAAATGTTTGTCGGGTTTCGCTCAAAGGTTCCGCCGACTCTCACGATGTCTACAGATTCATGAGTCGTTGAGCCTTGTGAGTTCCATAAGCCATTGAGCCCATTGTCTGATCCATTGGCGAAGGCTTCGAATACCTCCATCGATAGACCGTTGGGATTTGAGTAGCTGAAGCCATCTCCGTCGTTGTCGCGTGCGATTGAGTTGTACACCACAACGGTGTCTGTGTTGAAAATGTTCAGCCCGTCGCCCGTTCCAGCGTTCTTGAACTCCGAATCGACAATGGTCAGCGCGTCGGCGTTGCGGACGTCCATCACGATAAAGGAGCCAGACGGCGTATTGCTGTTGCCGTCATCATCGCCGTCAAACGTAATCCCCTCGATGTATGTCGAGTTGCGTCGGAATTGAGCCGTGTAGGTGTTGTTCGCGTTGTTGGGGTCGGTGCCGATGTTTGCGTCATAAATCACGTTCGTGACGCCGATCCCTTGCCCCATGATATTGAGGTCGAAAGCGATGTTGTTCTGGTATCCCCAGGTGTAGGTTCCACTCGCCACGTTAATCGTTGCGGCATCATTAGAGCCAATCAGGAGATCGATCTTGTCGAACGCTTCGGCAATGTTCTGGTAGGCCGTCGCCGTAGTCAGCCCGTCGCCGTTCGCAGGCGCGGTTTCGTCCACGTAGAAGATGTTGGTAGTCGACGTTTTTCTTGCATTGAGATCAATTGCTACCGTTGGCGTGCCGTCGTGGTCGACAGTTACGTTCGCGAGGCTGCTGATTGGATTGTCGTTTGGGTCTCGAAGTTCGAACGAATCAACATGGAAGCAAGCGTTGCTGATTTGCAGCTGTCGACTTACTGTCGTTGAGTTACCCAAATAGGAAACGTTGGCGACGATTGTGTACGTGTCTAGGGGGAGCGTCGTAGCTGTTAGGTCCAGGGTCCAGCTATTGCCGAACAGCTGCGGTGACAGGCCGCTCATGTAGGCGCCGCCGCCATTGTTGATGTCGATGGAGAGCGTGGCTCCAGGGGAAACCGTCCCAGAAATGAGGACCTCCTGGTCTGCTGTAACGAAATCAGCGGGCCCCGTATCGTTGGTGACGTTGTCGATGGTGGCTGTTACGACTTGGACGCTTTGGGATGCCAGAACGCTGGCGTTGCCTGCTTCGTCCGTGGCCTGAGCTTCGATGTCGTACGAGCCACCTGAAAGAGGAATGCTGGTTAAGTCTAGTGTCCAAGTTCCGGAGCCGTTACTACTGAGCAATGGGCTTTCGCCTAACGTATACATCACCCCATCGAAGTCGACCTGAAGCTCGCTGCCCTGCGAGTAAGTGCCGATGACTTTGATCCGGTTGTCGGTGGTAATGAAGTCTGTGGTGGTTCCTGTGTCTTGGTCGACTGCCACGATAGTCGCAATTGGAGGCGTTGAATCTACCTCGATGAAGTCAACCGCAACGTTCGATACATTGTTGACCGAGACCTTAACGGAATAGATTCCGTCTGCCAGTCCTGCACCGCCGTTGACGTTGGTGAGATCGAGGGACCAGTTAGAGCCCAATGTCGTCAATTCCGAGGAAGACGAACTGTAAGGCGAGCCGTTGTTGATGCGGACTTGCAGCGTCGAGGGGTCCCCATCAAATCGGCCGCCAATCGTTAGGTTGCTGGCGTTTGTGACGAGATCCGTTTCGCCCGAATCCGGAGTGACACTCAACACCGACGCACATTGGCTCCAGGATGTGTCGAACGTCGTGCCCGATATCGTGAATTCGCCAGTGTTGAAGTCGTCATTCCATAGGTTCGCGGTCAACGTTAGGTCATCGTTGGCGTATCCATGCGAAATGCCGTTTACCGAACCAGCAATACACTGATAGGAGGTTATCGTGTCGGCGTCAAAGTCCAGCTCGGCAAGCAGGCGATCAGTCGCGGCCGGATTAAAGTCGTGCCAATCTTCGTTGTCATTGTACTGCCACTGCCCACCCTCGTACCGTACCGCGATCAGGTGATCACTATTGGCGATTACAGGCGGTGGTGAGAATCGAGTTTGAACGTCAACGTCGCTGAATAGTACGTAACCGGTGCCTGACGCATCATCGCTCACGGCAATACCACTCTTGATCTCACCAACTGAGGTCGTCAGTAGAAGGCGTGACTCAAGTTCCTGCACTTGCAAACGGCGGCGTTTAGGGGGCGTGCGTACCATCGTTTTAAACCTGCTTTTCATTTCCCTAGTGTTGTCGGTCTTGCAGTATGCTTCTTGTCTTGCCTAGGCGGAAGCAAGCGATTCGTATCGGTCTAAGCTTGGCCCGCGTGAGTAGTACTTCGCCCTGGTCAGGCATTGATCCTGGTACCACTGGCGTCGAGATGAGAATTCAACCAAATGATTGGGTAATTGTTCGACGTCGTCCCATGCCACGTGAATCCCAATGCGATGCTGGATGACCTCTTGGCCAAGTGGGCTGGTGATGTCCGACACCGCCAGTATTGGCGTACCGATAGAGATGCTTGGTATGAGCTTACTTGGGATAAAGGAAAAGCCAGCCGAAGGCTTTTCGCACGTAACGAAAAGGTCCGCTCCACGTATCGAACTCATGAATGCCGAGGTCTCGAGAAATCCGCCGAGTCGAAATCTCTTGTCCCGGACCTTCGCGAGCCAGTCGTCTAGCTCGCCGCGGCAAGTTCCATCGCCGCGAATCTCGAAGTCGAACACAAGGTCAGACTGCTGGAGGTGCTTGCATAAGTCAAGCAACCCTTGTTTTTGACCAATGTTACCGCAATACAGCAACTTTGGCGCGGGTTTTGGTGTTGCTCTGTTTTGCGTGCTTAGCGAACGTGTGATCTCTTCCAGTTCCCCTACGAGCCAGTTGGGGCACAGTTCGATCTTCTCTTCATCGCCGA
>JBGCDN010000122.1:0-5673 GCA_045105495.1 Planctomycetaceae bacterium | reverse complement strand
CACAAGTCCCTACGACCACTTCAAGAACGTGAAGAACAAGGAGTTCTGGAACTCCGATTCGTTTCTGTGGTGGCCCGAAGTCCAAGTCGCCAATCATCCCAGCCATCCGGACAAACCGTATTCATGGCTGGAAACGAAGATCAGCGACTACGGCCCCGACGTTGAATTGGACCGGATCTTCGACTTCATGGAACGATCGAAAGAGCAGGACAAACCGTTCTTCGTCTACCACACTTCGCACCTTGGTCATCAGGCCGTCGACATGGCCAGCCCACGGCACAACATGACGTGGCCCGGCACACCAAAGCTGACGTGGAATGCGGAATCGAAAACGTACACACGCCACGAACCGAAGATCACTCCGCGTGGCCCAACGAATACGCTCAGCACGACTTACGAAACAGAAAACATCACGCCGGACGAACTGAAGTATCAGGTCGAATATCTTGACTATCAGATGTGGCAATACATCAACAAACTTAAAGCGATGGGCGAACTGGAAAACACGATCGTCATCTTCACGTCCGACAACGCCACCAAAGGGTGGAAGGCTTCCGTCGAAAAACAGCGAGGCGTGCATGTGCCGTTTGTCGTCTACGCACCGGGGCAGTCGCAGTTCGTTGTCGGCAAGCAGAACATCCTTGCCGACTTGTCCGACATGCTGCCAACTCTGGCCGACATTATGGGAACAAAGCTGCCGCCGCAGGAAGAATATGAACTCAACGGCACAAGCCTGTGGCCTTACCTGACCAAGCAAACGGACAAGCATCGCGACTGGATCTACGGCTACAAAGGCAACCGCCAGATGGTCCGCGGCCATCACCTACTGCGAGACGGCAAAGGAGTATGGTGGGACGCGAGCGAGACTCCGGCAAACATGGATTCGTTCTCGCAGATCACCGATCTCACTTCACTTTCCGCCGATCAGCTAAAAGAAAAAGTGATGATCGAGGCAGTGTTGAAACGTTTCGCCCGCACTGACGTTGGTGGCCCCCACTCGTTCCATGCAGACCCTTCGCGAAAGCTCACCGAACGAGAGCTTGAGAAAATGCGGCTGAAGAGAAAACGCGTGGAAGAGCACCTACAGAAATTCAAGTAGAGCGTTCGAAGCCTGTTCCACCTATTGTTCTAGTTGTTGGAGTCATTCATGCAGACCGTTCACTCGTCAGTCGTCGGCACATTGCTGGCCGGCGTGATGCTTACAAGTACGTTGTCCGCCCAGGAACTCGACAAGTACGGTGGCAACACAAACGTCACGGGAAAGGCGACGGGCTTCTTCCATCTTGAGAAGATCGAAGGGCGGCATTGGTTCATCACTCCGGATGGGAACGCTTTTTTTGGCGTGGCTCTCAGTCACCTGTTTTCCGGCGAGAGCGATCTGGCTTGCAAGAACGTCTACGGCGGTGACGCCGATGCCTGGATGAAAGACTCGTTCAAAAAGGCCCGGGCGATGGGTTTCAATTGCGCCCTCGGAAGTGCAACCAGTCCGGAGCGAAACCTAAACGGATTCGTCAATGTTCAGAAAGCAGAAGCCCTGTTCCGTGAAGCCAACTTTCCGTTTGCAGTCGGCGTCATCCTGCTGAAGCACCCGTGGGAGTTCGTTGATGGCGAAACGCTGCCGGACATCTTTCATCCGGACTATGAGCAATTGATCAGATCACGCGCGGCGTTGGTTTGTTCTCAGTACAAGAACGATCCGTTGTGCATGGGCTACTACTACGGCTTTGGAGCCTTCAACAAGGCTGACCAGTGGGTGAACCATCACCTTTCACTACCACCGGGTAGTCCCGGCCGCAAGATGTTGGCCGACTTGTTGATCGAGCGGTATGACGGCGATGTCGCGAAGTTTAATCAGGTATACGGCAGTTCGTTGAAGGACCTTGCCGAAATCAAAACGACCTTCAACGTGACTTACGAGAAGGAATACGAACGCCGGAACTACGCGAGAATTCGGGCTTCACTGAACGCAGACAAGCTGGCTGACTTTGAAGCCATTGTCTCGCACATGTGCGTCAGCCTGTATCGGCTCGGTCATGAATCGATCCGGCGTCATGATAAGAACCATCTCATCCTCGGTTCCTTCATCAAGGAATGGGCGTTGTCGTTGGAATCGTGGAAGGAAGCGGCCCCGTACGTTGACATGATTGCTCCACAACACGTCAACGAGTTCATATCCGTGAACAAGATTTCTGAAGCGACCGGGCTACCTATTATTTTCTCAGACGAGTACTTCGGCTTTCACTACCCGGACTACAAGACTCGCAAAGGCAACGTGCACGCTGGTCTCGTTTCCCACGATGCTCGATCGGAAGTTTATGCAGCCAATCTGCTGCGACACTTTAAGGACGCAAATGTGCTGGGGGTGACCTACTGCGCGTGCATGTTCGATCAAGGCGGGAATACTCTGGCGAAGAAGAACCAAAACGGGTTCTACTCACTAGAAGGAAAACCGCGTGAGAAACTGATCGACACAGTCACTCGGACAAATCGATCCGTCTACGAACACAGCGCAAAGCCTGCGTCGCCCGACGAACTTCAAAAGCTGCACGATGCCCTGTTCGCGAAATGGAAAGAACACAGCGCAAAACGGCCGCGTCGTCGTCAGTGAAGCCCACCCACGCTACTTGTCCGTCTCATCGCTCGACGCTTCCTGACTTTCGCCTGTTTCGCATCTTTCGCGGTTGTCCATTTCCGCCCCCGCTTGTAAGTAACCGCCCATGACCTGTCGCCATGCCTGCCTTTCAATCGCATTGATTCTTTCCGTTGCGTCCTGCGATGTAGTAGCGCAGGAATCCGCCTCTGATGTCATTCACGTCAAGCAAATCGATGGCGTTTGGTGGTTCATCAATGCGGATGGAGAAAAATTCGTCAGCATCGGCGTGAACCACATCGAACCGCACTTATGGCTGGCTCCCTACAACAAAGTGAATACGCTGAAGAATTACGGCAGCGACATGGTCGACGACGCCGGCCACTTCAATACACACGGCAAAGCCGCAACAAAGTGGATTAACCGGCAGGTCGAAATCACGAAGGACCTGGGCTTCAACACGTTCGGAAAACACGTTCACCCAGCCATTGATCCGAAGCTGTATCAGGAACAGGTTTACTACATTGCGTCGCTGGAAACCGCACCGTTGGCGGGTTGGCGAGAACGCAAGGGTCAGGGGCCTCGGCCGGATGTCTTTTCACTGGACTTCAGGGCGTACGTCGAAAAGAAAATCAAGATCGCCGGTGCTCAGCACAAGGACAGTCGCAACCTGATCGGCTATCTGTACAGCGACGTGCCCAGTTGGATTCTGGGGCGCGGCGAACAAAGGAAGCGCGGCAACACGACCATGGTCTATCCATGGGCGACCGCGATTCTTGAATTGGGAGAAGCATCACCGGGAAAGCAACGCTGGCTCCGACATCTCGCCACTAGGTACAAGAACGCGGAAGCAGTGGCGACCGTTTGGAACCTTCCGATCAGTCCGACATACGGCGTGTCGTGGGATGATCTCGCTCGGCAAATCGATTGGACGAAGCCCACCGACGCTCGCGCAGCGAAAGCCGACATGCTTGCCTTCATGCCGATCATTGTCGAACAGTGGTATTCACTGCACAAACAGATCCTCCGCAGACACGATCCGAACCACCTAATTTTGGGTGACAAGAACATGACCAACTGGCACCACGATTGGTTGCTGCCGTCGCTCAAACGTCACGTTGATGTCATTTGCGTTCAGGGCTACGGCCGCTGGGCCGACGAAGCAAAGTTGTACGAACGAATTTACAAAGCCACGGGGAAACCCATCTTCAATGGTGACGGCTGCTACGGGCTGGCGGACGATCACCAACAGGAATGGGGCGTCAAAGGATTCCGCACCGGCGCGAAGTCATTGGAAGACGTCGCAAACATGTACGAAGAAACCATGACCGGCATGATGCAGACGCCCTACGTCGTCGGCTGGCACCACTGCGGCTACCTCCAACAGTGGGATGCCTCCGAACGAGGCGACTCGCCCCGAAACGAAAACGGCTTCCTCGATCCAATGGAAACCTACCGCACCGTGCTGACTCGTAAGGTCAAAGCCATCAACCTGAAGGCGCATGCCCTGCATCAGTGACCCACCGCAGCGCGACGGGACCGCCCACGGATCCGTCAAAGAACACGCTCAGCAGACCGGGTGTAGGGTACACCCGCAAGTAGGGTCTTACGGCGTTTTGCGGGGTGTTTCTGGAGGATCGCGAAGCACGTTTGGCTAAGGGAAACACAGTGTTTCCCGCTGTTTCGGGCCGCTTCGCGATGCCGTTTTTAAGTCCCGGGCGTCTGCCAATTCCGCCACTCGGCCATGTGCTGTAAGTCTTTTGAGAACAGTGGCTTACAACGTTCGTCTCTTCGGGGCTAACGCCGGCAACCGAGTGTAGTTGCAGGTGTACCCGTTCGAAGCCGCTCTCATTCTACACATTAAAACATTGAATTTGCACTGTGAGGCCCACGGTGAAAGTGTTCCATGCGTCTGCTTTCAGGCAAATCAGAACGGGCTATGCAGACATGGACTCGGAGCTAATCCTTTTCGGCCGAGTCCGGAGAAGGACGTATCGTACGGGAGATGGTATCGGCATACTTTTTCGCGTCGGTCGACATGCCGAGGCACTTGACGGTCAAGCAAATGAGCCTTGCGTGCGTCACCGATGTATCGAACCGTAGTAAACGGAACAGCTCTGACTGTATCTGGGGTAATCGAACCGCTGCACTACGTCGTGAGTTGCTTCACTGGCTATGCGATGAGTGCCTTGAGGTGCTTAGCAGCCTGTTGAAGAACGACAGTAGCACGACCCTTCGAGTCGTTTTTTGCGAGGATGTTCCACGGCTCGGGAGAGTCGTGTTACTTTCCTCAACGCCCTGCTAGGCCTGGTAAAAAACTCCCGCTGGCGTGTGACCATGGCGTGGTCAATCAGTTCAGCCCTTGGTCGCGGGTCGAGCCAACCTCAGCGGGAAACGGCGTCCGTTCGGCGGCAACGCGAAAACTCAATAATGCGAAGTCGCCGGTCGACATTAAGGATCGATCGGACCTGGTGGGCCGAGTTCAATTGCTGATGAACCTGATCCCTCTGATCACTCAGACGGATTCTTCACGGGTGATTACGGTGATGATTCAAGACCACAAAGTCGTCCCGAAGTTGCGGGGCGTGAACGGCGAACATCACAACCTTTCGCACCACGGTCAGGAAGCGTCAAAAATTGCACAGCTAAAACTGATCGAAAGCGAATTGGTGAAGAGCTTCGGCAGCTTATTAACTCAACTGAAAAGCAAATCAGAAGGCGGCGAAAAACTGCTTGATCGTACGTCCGTCCTGTTTGGCAGCAATCTCGGCAACGCAAACGCACACGATCCGAACAACCTACCAATCTTCCTCGCTGGCGGCGGCTTCAATCACGGAAGCTATGTCGCGGCGGCAAAGCAGGACGGCAAGCCACTCAGCAATCTGTTTGTCACCATGTTGCAAAAATCCGGGATTGAAACTGATCGGTTCGCAGCAAGCACCGGGACACTGGATTGGTGATCAATGTCGTGGATCGCTCCGCGATCCAACGGATTCCCTGCCGTTCGCAACTGGTATGACGAATTATCTACCAAACGTTGGATCGCGGAGCGCTCCACGACTTTGATCACCAATCCAGTGTCC
>JBGCDN010000121.1:0-2697 GCA_045105495.1 Planctomycetaceae bacterium | reverse complement strand
TTGAACCGGTAAGCTGGGAGTCTTTGCGGCCGCCTTCTTTATGTCTCGCAGGAGGAATGACAGCACGTGCAAGGCGCAGGCATCATCCGGTTCATCTTTCTCGCCTCCATCACGACGGCCACGGTGATGGCTGATGGGCATGCTCTCGTGCGACGTTGTGACGCCGGCTTGGCGAAGCCAAACCAGTACCCGATCGCTATGGACTACGCGATCGCGATTAGGGACCTTGGCATTGCCAACAAAGACGAACAGCTGGAAGCCCGAGGTCTTATTCGGATGGCTTTTGCCGAGCATCACTACGGTATCTGGGGACAAGACTCCGGCCCATGGCGTCGCCGCGCGATTTCGATTGTGAATGCGCTCGAATCACTGAATATCACAAGGGCCGAAGTGAGGCTGTTTGATGGCTACCTTCGATCAATGTACCTCCATCAGATGTCGGAGGGCATCGATGACATCAACGCAGCAATCACGATTGGCCGAGCCTTGAATGATGATGCCTTGCTGGCGAAAGCGTTCTGTTTGCTGGGACGGATATTGCCCTACGACGGGAAGGGGCGTCAGGGCTTCGAGTGTCTCCAACGTGGTGCAGCCTTCGCTAAGCAGTCTGGTATGCCCAGCTGGGTGCAGTTTGCAGAATTGGGTTGTTACAACATTTATCAGGCTGATGATCTTGCTGCTTACGAGGCTCCGGATCGACTACGTCGTCTTGCGATTATGGTCAGTGTCGATCCAGCAATTCACTCGTCAGTGGATTCTTGTGTCGAACCAGCAAGAATTCTCGCGAAGCGTGTCCGCAGGGCTATTGAAGTGCATGCGATTTACGTTCATCCACATGAAGCAGAAGCCTGTCTCTCCGCCACGATGTTTCTGGTCTCGTACTACAAGCAGAGTGAAGACTGGGCTAATTTCGACGATTACATCGATGTCGCTGAAAGATCGGCGCTTGTCCTGCAGTCTGAACCGAAGCTGCAAGAGGTCTACGTGCAACGAGCTGCGGGGCTGGCGCAGCGAGGTCGATTTGAAGAGGCGATTGAGGCGGCCAGTCGCTTTATCGATCACAAGAAACAGCTGAAGAATCACGCGGCAGTGAGTCGGGTTTATGCTTACGTCGCCCAACACATGGCCAAAGGTGGAAACAAAGATCTGGCTCTTGAATGGTACGGTCTTTCTGAGAAGTTCCGCGAGGAAGACAGTCGCGAGGCTTACGAGTCTCTAACGGAAGCCGCTCAGCAGTGGGTTCAAACTGAAGCGGACTCGCGTCGCCTAAGAGATGAAATCGGACAGCGCGAAGCCTCGCTTACGCAGTCTAAGAATCAATTCAGGCTCTTGCTCCTCGCGGCACCACTTGCCTTCGTGGCGATTGGGTTCTGGCTGAAACTGCGGCACGATCGTTCGGAACAGCAACGTCTGCAAAGACGTGTGGACGAACAAACTGAGTCTCTACGCATCGCAAAAGAGAACGCGGAAACAGCCAACCGTGCGAAGACCGACTACCTGGCCCGCGTGAATCATGAATTAAGGAATCCACTTACTGCGATTGTCGGTAGTTGTGAGATTCTTTCGAAGCAGGCTGACGCCAACGACGTTTCGAAGAAGTGTGCCGAAACAGTCAAAGCGTGCTCGACGGTGCTGGTCGATGTCATCGACGACGTGCTTGACTTCACTCAGATTGAAAGCGGAAGAGTCCAGCTGCGCGAGGTTGAGTTTTCGCTTTCGTCGTTACTTGACGCGGTTCAGTCCATTGTTTGCACGAAGCTGTCACGCGGAGTGCAGCTGTCGATTGAGCTCGATCCGCAGTTGCCAGAAACGGTTCTCGGTGACGAATCGAAGCTGCGGCAGGTTCTGGTCAACCTTGGCTTGAACGCGGCAAGGCATACGAAGCAGGGTAGCATCCGATTTCACTGTCGGCTTGCCACTGAATCTGGTTCGGCATCAAGCAAACAACGGGTTGAGTTTGTTGTGAAGGACACTGGCTGCGGAATGGATGCCAAGGCCACGGCTTCCGCGTTCGATCAGTACAAGACGCACTCCACAGAGTCTGGCACTGGTTTGGGACTCTACATCTCTCGTGCCTTCGTCGAATGCATGGGTGGAGAGATTCGCTGTGAATCCTCCGCAAATGCTGGGACGACATTTACCTTACAGATACCGATGCGAACACCGTCTGCGGACTCTATGAGGACAGCATTGATCTCCGACAGTTCACCCAAAGCAAGGCTGGACTTTCTGGTAATCGACGACGAGATTCAAAACCGCGAAACTGTGACTTTGCTCCTGGAAACGATGGGATATGAATCTCGCTCTGTCTCAACCTGGGCGGAAGCCAAAGCCACTCTCGTCACTTCTACTGTCACCGCGGTGTTGATGGATCTTCGTATGCCGGAGCATGATGGTTACGAGATGATCAAGCTCATTCATGGCTTGAACCTGGCAGGTCGCCCTCGCGTGTTTGCGATGACCGGTGATGCAACTAGTGCGAACCGCCTGCAGACTGCGGAGGCTGGCTTCGATGGATTCCTCGCCAAGCCTTTCACAATTGCCAACGTGAACGAGCTCATTCAATCGGTGCAGGCTTTGAGTGCGAAAGCCGCCTGATACGAGCGGCATAGAATCTACTACTCGCGAATTCCGCTGGTGTCTCGCAGGATCAACGTCGCTAGTTCTGGACGGCAATTGATTCGCAAAGGATGACGT
>JBGCDN010000120.1:0-5106 GCA_045105495.1 Planctomycetaceae bacterium | reverse complement strand
AAAAGTATCGCTCTCGGGTTGTGTAGGTACGCGCAACAGATCGCCACTTTTTGGCGCATGCCGCGTGACAGTTCTCCAGCGGATGTATCGCGTTTCTCCGTGAGCGCAAACTGCTGAAGCAATCGTTCGAAGATTGCGGGGCGGTCTGCTTTCGGTACGTCGTAGATTTCCGCTGTAAAATGTAGGTGCTCAGTCACCGTTAGCAGGTCAAATAGCTTTGGATCATCTGGGATGTATGCCAGCTTCGCTTTCGCCGAAGTTGGGTCGGCAACAACGTCGTGTTCGGCGATTGTAAGCGTCCCATTGGTCGGAGGGATGATGCCCGTGATCGCTCGAATGGTTGTTGTCTTACCTGCTCCATTGGGTCCCACTAAGCCCAGCACCTGTCCCGGTTCGACGGTAAACGACAGATTGTTCACAGCTTGAACTTCGGCGTAGGTCTTGCAGTAGTTTTTGACTTGAATCATGCGGTGCCGTTCTGAACCCATTCGAGATTTCAGGTTTTAGTCGGTGTCTCTCTGAATGCCCAGCGAGACTCGGTTGGAACAGGATGACAGAAGCGTGACGATTCCCCATGATCCCTCTCACCGCGCTTACCGTTCCAGCAACGGCAGCAGCGGCCAAATCAAGGCGCCTTCATGAGATAGCACCCCTGAACTACACTGCGCGCGAGGTCGCCGGATACGTTGGGATGCAGCACGGTTGGATATGAAATGAGCTCACAGCTAAAGCAACAACAGAACTGGCTGACCACAGCTTCACTCAGCGTGCTGGCATTGGTCGCGATTGCGTTTGTGCTGCACTACACGCAGGATGTTCTGATTCCATTTGTGATTGCCATTTTCGTGGGTTCGTTGGTGTCACCGCTGATGGATATCATGGAGCTGAAATGGAAATGGAAGCATAGTGTTTCTGTAATCGTTGCCCTGTTGGTGGTTCTGCTCGCGACCGCGATTTTCGGCGCTGTTTTGTTCGGATGCATTAAGACGATTGTGGACGGATCGGATCGACAGCGATCTGAATTTGCCGTTCTTGCCAGCAACCTGGAATGGGAATGGTCATCGCGTTTCGGTGGCGGTGAATCGGACGACGAAGAAGAGAACGCGTCTGCTGGTGAAGAACCTGTCGACTCTTCTGCAAACGACAGTCCGGCAATGAAGCTTTCTCCGCCAGCCGTTGATGTCGAAGAGACTCCGATGAAGCGGTACGTGTTGGGGCTGATTCCACAGTTGGCGAAATGGTTTGCAGGCATCACGTTGAATCTATTCTCAGCCGGAACTCTTACTTTGATCTTCGTGATGTTTGTTCTGGCAGGACGTGACCCGAGAATCGTCCGGCAGGGCGTCTATCAGGAAATTGACGTGCAGGTCCGCAGCTACATTACGACCAAGGTCGCGTTGTCTCTAGCCACGGGTGTTTTGGTTTGGGCAATCTTTCGAGGCATTGGTATGCCGATGGCGGTCGTGTTTGGCGTCGTGGCGTTTCTTCTTAACTTCATACCTTCTGTCGGTTCCATTATTTCGACGGTCGTTCCAATCCCGTTCGCGCTTGCGGTGAAGGCAGGAATCTTTGGCCCAGCCGCTGCTGCCAGTATGGACGACATCGCCTGGCTGATGGCCGTGATCTGCCTGCCCGGGTGCGTGCAAATGCTGATTGGCAATGTGTTGGAACCCAAGCTCATGGGCAATGACTTACAGCTGCACCCGATTGCAATTCTGTTGGCTCTTGCGATTTGGGGGCTTCTGTGGGGGCCGGTCGGCATGTTGCTGGCAGTTCCGATGACAGCCATCATTCGCATCGTGTTGATGAAGTTTGAAATCACCCGAATCGCGGGCGAAGCACTGGCAGGCAAGCTGCCAGACCTTGATGCGGTCGAAGACAAGGCAGCAGCGAACGAAGCAAAAACAGAAGGCGCGGCCAATTCGGTGGCGTAACAGCGAATCACGTCTAACATGGCAGCATCATGTCTGACGTGCCTTCCAACGAGAATGAAACCGGGCTCAGTACGCCCGCGCAGTTTCTTCCGGGCGCTGGGCCTGAGCGAGCGGTTCTGCTTGAACGACTGAATTTGCATACAGCCCAAGACGTTCTGTTCAACATGCCTCGCGATGTGTTGGACCTGACTGACGTGCGGCTAGTTCAGAATTTGGAAGCCGATGTTGTGCAGTCTGTGCTAGGTAGCGTGGTCGATCGGGATTCTCGGTCGCTTTCGCAGGGCCGCACGATGACGGGCATCCTTCTGGACTGCGACGGCCAATACCTGCGTGGCGTCTGGTTCAATCAGCCCTGGATGTTGCGGAAGTATGCGGACGGTCAGTTGCTACTGTTTTCCGGCAAACCAAAACGCCGAGGCGGACGATGGGAGATGAGCAATCCTCGCGTCCAACCGATCGAAGAAGCCGGCGGCATAGTTGGAGAAGTACTACCCGTTTATCGCCTGACAGACGGCTTGAAGGCCGATCAGCTGCGTCGAATTCAACACGCGGTTGCAGAGAAGTTTGCCGATGAAGTCCCCGATCCGCTGCCAGAGGACTTTCGAAAAGAGAACCGACTGCCGTTCCTTCCCGATGCCATACGACAGCTTCATCGTCCGGATTCCAAGGTTCATTTCGAACACGCTCGACGACGTTTGGTTTTCGATGATCTATTCGAATTCCAAACCGGCCTCGCGCTGCGGAAACGATTGTGGAGCGTTGAGAAGCACGCGGCAGCCTTACCAACCACGTCACAGATCGATGCGAGAATTCGGCGGCTATTTCCGTTCGAGTTCACGAATGGTCAAAACCAGGCTGTGAAAGACATTGCTGCCGACATGGCGACTGGCAAAGCCATGCACCGGTTGCTTCAGGCCGATGTTGGAGCGGGAAAAACAGCGGTCGCGGTCTACGCGCTTCTGGTGGCGATCGCGGCTGGTTATCAGGCAGTCTTGATGGGGCCGACAGAAGTGTTGGTTCGACAACACTGGCAGACAATTAACGAGATTCTCGCCCAGAGTCGTGTTCGGCGACTTTGCTTGACCGGTTCTTTGAAAGCGTCGCAAAGACGAGACGCGTTGAGTGCAATTCGCGAAGGTGAAGTTGATCTCGTTATTGGAACTCAGGCGGTCATTCAGGATGGGGTTACCTTCAACAAACTTGGGCTCGCCGTGATTGACGAACAGCACAAGTTTGGAGTCATGCAGCGAGCTCGTTTGACATCTGGCGTCACACGGCCGCACCTGCTGGTGATGACGGCGACTCCCATTCCACGAAGTTTGTGCCTGACGGTGTTTGGCGATCTTGATGTGTCCGTAATGAAAGATCTTCCACCAGGTAGGCAGAAGATTGTGACCAGCCGAATCCCCACACCCAACGAACGAGCAAAGGTGTTTGACTTTGTTCGAAAGAAGCTTAGCGAAGGAAGGCAAGCGTACGTCGTGTGTCCACGCGTTGTTGAGAGCGACGATCCACGAGAAGCAGACAAGATCTCCAGCGCTGAAGCAGTGTTTGAGGATTTGAGGACTGGTGAGTTTCGAGATTTCAATGTTTCACTGGTTCACGGCCAGATGGATCGCGAAGAACGCAACGCTCGCATGCAGGCATTTCGAGACGGCGACGTGCAGGTTCTTGTTAGCACGACGGTGATTGAAGTTGGCGTCGATGTTCCTAACTCAACCATTATGATCATCTGCGAGGCAGAACGATTTGGTCTGTCGCAGTTGCATCAGCTTCGAGGACGAATTGGCCGAGGCCGATTCCAAGGTTACTGTTTTCTGTTCTCCGACGCAGAAAGCGTCGAAGCCAACGCGCGGCTTGGCGCGATGGAAGAACACACCGATGGGTTCCGAATTGCCGAGGTCGACTTCGAGATACGTGGTCCGGGTGATGTGCTGGGAGTACGCCAAAGCGGGCAGCTTCCACTACGTGTCGCGAGCCTCGTGAGAGACGCCGAACTTCTGGCGGAAACACGAGAAGTGGCATTCGAACTTGTTCAATCCGGTAAGGTCGATGAACCGCAGTTCCGTCCTCTGAAGGCCATTGTGATACGTCGTTTCGGCAGACTGCTGGACTTGCCCGAAAGCGGTTGAGCTCAGATTCCCCGTATTTCAGACGCTTTTTGCGCGAATGTAGGCGGTTGGCGCAAGTGCGTTAATTTGCCAGGGCTTTTCCGTCTTTTCTGAGTGTACCGCCTGTTCCGCTGCTGCTTGTTTGCGCTGTAATCACCGCCGATAGTCAAAGATATCCGCAGGAATACCGCGCAAATCCGCACAATCTGACGCGCGGCAATCCCAAACAGGGGCCATCGCGGCTGAGCCGTCTGGAGCTAACGAATGTCGATCTTTTCTTCTCTGACCCAACAGTATCGAACCCGAGTTCTCGCCGCATTGCGTCGCGGACGTGTTCGCCGACGCATGGTTGATTCGACTGCACCAGCTTCGGAGTCGCTCGAGGATCGGGCACTGCTTTCTGCCGTTAGCTACAACGCGACAACGGACCGCGTTGTGTTCAACGCCGACGCGGATGTTGAAAACGTTGTGTTCGTCTCTTCCCCGGACAGCGACACTCTCGTCATCCGTGGTCAGCTACTGACTGGCGGGTTGCTGAGCGACGATGTTCTGACACTTCAGGACGATGCTGTCGGGAACGCTGATTTTTCTTTGGACGCCACGGGTTCAACGTTGACGATCGACATCGGCAGTTCACCTGTCGAAAACCTGACGATCAACACGTTCGAAGACGCCGACCGAATTCAGATGCTGTCGTCTCCAGCATCGACGACTATTGATGTGTTTGGTGGTGGGGACGCAGATGTCATGGAGGTTGGTACTGGCTTCCGTATGGATACCTTGTTCGGCGACCTCAACTTCGACGGTGGTGTCGGCACTGACCGGCTGGAACTTGTTGACCTCGAATCAACGGTTTCCGACACCATCACCTTGACGGACAATTCAGTCGAAGGCATCGCGCCCGGTGACATTGGCTACTCGAACATTGAAGATCTGATGATCGACACCACTGACCTGACGCCGGTCACAGTGGACATCCTTAGTACGAACTCTGAAACCGACACTGAAATTGACCTGACGTTCGCAGACGCAAATAGTGATCCCGTTCCAGCAATCGTTAC
>JBGCDN010000119.1:0-5022 GCA_045105495.1 Planctomycetaceae bacterium | reverse complement strand
ACAAGCAACCAAGGACGCGGGCGAGATCGCTGGCCTGGAAGTTGCCCGCATCATCAACGAGCCAACGGCTGCTGCGATTGCTTACGGTTTGGACAAAGCCGAAAACGAGCAGAAGATCGTTGTTTTCGACCTTGGTGGTGGAACGTTCGACGTTTCAGTTCTGGAACTGAATGATGACGACGGAATGAAAGTCTTCGAAGTGATCAGCACCAGCGGTGACACTCATCTTGGCGGCGATGACTTTGACGATGTTCTGATCAACTACGTTGCTGACGAATTCAAGAAAGACACTGGCGTTGACCTTCGTGCCGACACGATGGCGCTTCAGCGTCTGCAAGAAGGCTGCGAAAACGCAAAGAAAGAACTGTCGACGGCTCAGTCGTCTGCGATCAACCTGCCGTTCATCACGGCGGATGCAAGCGGACCGAAGCACCTGCAGATGGACATCACGCGTGCGAAATTTGAAGAACTAATCGACGGTCTGGTTGAGCGTTGCAAGATTCCGCTTCAGCAGGCGCTCAAGGATGCCAAGCTTTCTCCATCCGAGATTGATGAAATCGTTTTGGTTGGTGGATCGACACGCGTTCCAAAAGTCCAGGCGATGGTCAAAGGCGTCTTTGGCAAAGACCCTCACAAAGGCGTAAACCCTGACGAAGTTGTTGCTGTCGGTGCTGCGGTTCAGGGCTCTGTCCTGGCTGGCGATCGCAAAGACGTCCTTCTTCTGGATGTCACGCCTCTGACGCTCGGCATCGAAACCGAAGGCGGCGTGATGACGGCGTTGGTTGAGCGTAACACAACGATTCCGACTGAAAAGAAACAGGTCTTCAGCACTGCTGCGGATAACCAAACAGCCGTGACCATCCAGGTCTATCAGGGCGAACGCAAAATGGCGAACAACAACCGTTTGCTGGACAAGTTCGACTTGACCGGCGTTCCACCGGCTCCACGCGGCGTTCCTCAGATCGAAGTCAAGTTCGACATCGACCAGAACGGTATCCTGAACGTATCGGCAAAGGACCTGGCAACGGGAACTGAAGCCAACGTTGAGATCAAGCAGTCGTCTGGTTTGTCCGATGACGAGATCGCGAACATGAAGGCTGACGCGGAAGCGAACGCTGAAGAAGATCGCAAACAGTACGAGCTGGTCACGGCTCGAAACGAAGGCGAATCGATGTGTTATCAGATGGAAAAGATGATGTCTGAGCACGAAGACAAACTGTCCGATGACGATAAGGCTCCTTTGACGACTGCGATCGAAAAAGTTCGCGAAGTCGCCAAAGAAGACGATGTTGACGCAATCAAAGCTGCAGTCAAGGAACTCGAACAGGCGTCTCACGCGTTGAGCAAAGCGATGTACGACAGTGCGGAAGCGGCTGGCGGCGACAGTGACGCCGGTGCAGAAGCTCCTGCCGAGGAAGCTGAATCGACGCCGGCTGAAGACGACGCGATCGACGCTGAGTTCGAAGTCAAGAACGACTAGCAGTTGAATCGACGATTCAATCTGGACGAAACGGCTGCATTTGCAGCCGTTTTTTCATGCAATCACGTTTCTGGGCCGAACCGCTATAGACCGTTTCGACTCCTGGGAAATAATATGACCTCCCACCTACACCTATTGCCGCGACGGATCGCGACCACCTATGACCGAAAACGACCAAGACCTATTTCTACAGACTGGTGAAGTCATCGATCTTGAAGCCACAGTGACCCACACCGAAGCGCCTGCTGTTCGCCAATGCGCGGAACTGATTGGGCTCTACGATGGAATGCTTGCCGCAAAACGTCACAGCTGGACGACGCATCTTCGCCTGATCAAGGAAATTGGTCGCGGAGGGCAGGGCGTTGTCTATCTGACGCGGCGACGCGGCGCGGACGATTTCACATTGCCGGTTGCGATTAAGGTATTCTCCCCCGAGCGATACCCAAGCCCGGCGGCTTACGATGGCGACATGGCGCGTATGGCCCGAGTTGCGTCACGTGTTGCACGGATTCAGCATGAAAACCTTTTGCAGGTTTACAACTTTCTTGACCGTGATCGAATTCGCATGATGGTCATGGAGTGGGTTGAGGGCTTTGACCTTCGCCGATTGATGACGCCAAAAATGTTTGGCATTGTCGAAGAGCGTTTCAGCAAGAAGCGTTGGGATTACATTAATGACGTTCTGATCACGTTCGGCGAAGAACAGCCTCGCTTTCGGCCAGGCGTTGCGGTCGCGATCGTTCGTGAGTGTCTTGAAGGTTTGGCCGCGATGCATCGGCAAGGACTCGTTCACGGCGATGTTAAGCCAGCCAACATCATGCTCAAGCGGAGCGGACACGCAAAGATGATCGATATTGGTTCGGCGTTCGAAATCAACAACCCAATGAATCGTCGAACGTGTACACCGACTTACGCATCGGCTGAAGTGCTCAGAGGCGGCGACTGCACTCCAGTTTCAGACCTCGCCAGCGTCGGATACGTTTTGCTTGAATTGATCGCAGGACGAAACTTGTTCTCCGACTGCAAAAATTTGGATTCACTAATTCACGCCAAAGAGAATCTCTGGGACAACATTCAAAACAGATTGCCGGCGGAAGTTGCTGACAACGATTTGCTGATGGGACTGTGCCGCGGCTTAACAGACCCGGATCCAGACGCACGATTCCAAACTGCTGAAGAGGCTGAATACTACGAGGAAGGTGCCTCGGCGTTTCATCGACAATTAATCAAAGCAGATTTGGCGACAGAGTATGATCAGGACATTCGAGTCTGGATCGATGAATTGTTGGAAATAGAGGAAACGAGATTGGTCGAGGACGAATCTCAATAGCGCCAAAGCGCTGAGAACGGAAGCCCATTCGATGATCAAACAACTTGCAAACCAACTGAAAACGTCGCTGGGCTTCGGAAAACGCAAACGACTCAGCGACCTTCAAACCAATGTTGATTGTGGGTTTAACGCTTCGCAGTCTGCTCTGGTCGTTCACGGACTGCATAAGTCGGCGACAATGTTTCTGTACAAGTTCTTCGCTGACCTGTGCGGCCGGATCGATGTTCCGATCTATTCGATTCATAACGGCAAGACACCTGAACCGTCGATCGACCACAGTTTCGTTTTGTGTCCCGTCCGCAGTTTCAAGATGGACGGTTTTTCGTTTCCATCGCTCAGCAACACGCGACACCTGTTCCAGATTCGCGACCCACGCGATGTGCTGGTGTCCGAGTACTATTCGATTGGCTGGCGACACAGTGTCGAAGGCTGGCCACAGGAAGATCTTGATCGACGCGAGTTGATTCGCACGCTGTCAATTGACGAGTACGTTTTGCGAGAGCCAGAGATCAGCAAGTATCCTCTGGTCGATCGGTTTGAGCCGCTGATGAGCTTGGAAGCAGGTGCGTTTGAGGTGATTAAGTACGAAACGATGGTGACCGATTTCCCAGCCTGGCTAAACCGCTGTTTAAAAGCCGTAGACATTGATTCAGCATCGAATGCCAACGCAAATTTTGTCACGAGCTTGCTTGACCGATATCGCGATGAATTTCGTGCTGACCAAAGTGAAAGTGCTCACAAGCGAAACGTAACACCGGGCGACCATCGGAACAAACTAAAACCGAAAACGGTTGAAGTGTTGAACGATCGGTTTGCTGCGGTGCTCAATACGTTTGAATACAAGCCCGACGCGCGAGCGAGTGGTCACATTTTGAATGATCCAACGGGTTAAGGTTTCGCTACGGATGCAATCGACCACTCGCTGGCGCGTCGGGCTTGTATTGCTGGCTCTTAGGCTAAGTACGAATCACAACCCGAAGCGTTAGCGAGGCACCAGCTGCACCTCGCTTACGCGTCGGGTTGGGATTTCGGTTTCGGAGCTAACCAACATCCCAGGGTTGCACTCCGTGAAGGCCACTTACGCTTCGAGCGACTCAAATACTTTAACCACTTCCAGATCTTCGCTAGGCGAAACCGTCCGCATGTCCAACAACATTCGGTCTTTGTGAACACGACCGAGAATTGCTGGGCTTCCGTCACGTAGTTTTGCGGTCAGAGCGTCGACTGATCCGTTTGGAGCAATCGAGACGCACCATGTCGGAATCTTTTGAGCCGGCAAACTTCCGCCGCCAAGCATTGCTTCCTCTTCAATCGCTTCACATGACGCAATGCTGGCGACTGGTGAAAGAAGTGTTGCCATTTTCTCGGCTCGCATCTTCAAATTGTCCACCGGCATCGAGAGCATCCTCAACAGCGGTACCGACCGTTTTGCTTCCTCTTCGTCGCGGTACAAACTGAGCGTCGCATGCAACGCTGCCAACGTCATCTTGCCGACTCTCATCGCTCGCATGAGCGGATCTTTCAGGATTCGATCAACGTATTTCTTCTTACCTGCGATGATTCCGCACTGCGGACCACCAATTAGCTTGTCGCCACTAAACAGAATCAAATCTGCGCCATCGCGGATACTGTCCGATGCGACGGGTTCGTTCTGCAAACCGAACTGAGCGTAGTCCAACAAAGCTCCTGAACCGATGTCATCGATCAAAGGAATGTCGTGCTCGGCCGCGAGTTTGGAAAGCTCTTTCGTAGAAATCGTTTTCGTGAACCCGACGACTTCGAAGTTGCTTGGGTGAACCTTTAGCAATGCACCGGTCAATTCAGGATCGATCGCGTTTTCATAGTCCGCCAGATGAGTCTTGTTCGTTGTGCCGACCTCTTTCAATTTCGCACCGCTACATTCCATCACGTCGGGCAGCCGATAGCTGCCTCCGATTTCGATCAGCTGGCCACGCGAGACGATGACTTCTTTGCCTTCGGCCATTGCGGAAAGCGTCAGCATCGTTGCCGCCGCGTTGTTGTTGGTGACGACTGCAGCTTCAGCTCCGGTAAGCTCGCAGATCAGACGCTCTACCGCTTTGACTCGTTGGCCGCGATCGCCGGTCGCGAGACTGATTTCGACGCTGGCGTAGCCGCTGGAAATTTCGTTGACCGAAGAGAGCGCTTCCGCCGCCAAAGGCGCTCGGCCAAGCCCTGTATGCAGAATGATTCC
>JBGCDN010000118.1:0-6917 GCA_045105495.1 Planctomycetaceae bacterium | reverse complement strand
ACACTACGAGGGTCGGGGCATGAACAGTTCTTATCGGCGTCTTGTAACAGCCGTTCAAGCGTGTTGTAGTCCTTCGTCTTGACCGCGACGATCATGCGGTGACACTGCTTCTCTTCATCCGACCACGATTTCCGCAATTCACTCTCGGCCAGATGCAACATTGTCTGGTATCGCGGATCATCACGGATTGCGTCCAGATCTGAGTCTTCTTCGAAGTGACGGATATCCGTCATCCCCGCCTTAATCCCTTTACGAAAGTACTCAAACGCTTTGTCCGTTTGGCCCTTAAGAGAGTGGTAGCACGCAATGTTGTAGTTGCCGTAGTCGGCCGTTTCTTTTGTCTCCGCAGCCCGACGGTGCCACTTGAGAGCTTCGTCCAGATCGCCCTTCAGATGCAGCGATAGCCCGTACTCCAGGATCGCAGCACTGTTAGTCGGAAACTGATCAAGGACTTCGATGTAAACCTCGTTCGCATCGACGTATCGGCCCTGGCGACGCAACTGAACGCCCCTGGCAACCAACTTTTCGGCTCGCTCAATCTTCTGCATACGAGCAAGCAGTTCCTCAAATTTGTCGGTACCCCGGAGGCTTTTCAGATCAGTGTCAGACTTGTAATGGTTTGTATTGATGAAACCAGCCTCAATGGCTTTCTCCAGCCATGGGATTGCGTCTCCTGCTCGATCCGACAACGCGTAGCAGCACGCAATGTTGTACGCAGACTCCCCTTCATTTTCGTTGTCGTCGAAAGACGATTTAAACAGCTGAATGGCTTCGTCGTATTCCTTCGCATCGAGAAAAACGACAGCACGTTCAAACTCTGAGGGCTGCTTTGGTTCCTCGCCACTGGCCGCCAATGCAAGTTGTAAGCCTGCTTTCGGCAGATCTTGTTTGTCCTGTGCTGCGAGCGTTTTGACCTGACCACCATTTGCTGGCGGCTCTTGGTCTTTTGCCCCAGACTGCAGTTGGGACAGGCCAAAGATGGCGAACGCGACCACACCAACTACCGAAGCAGCAACGGCCAATTTCCTAGCAGGCGTCTTGTCAGTAGTAGTTGGAACCGGTTCCGGGCGCCACAACCGATTCGGCTTGGGAATCGATGTTGGCGACTGAAGGTACGCCAACTCAGCAGCCAGGTAGTCTGCCACTTCTTTGGCCGACTGGAACCGCTGAGTCACATCCTTCGCCTGTAACTTCTGCACGAAATCGCAGAGCCACTGCTTGATACCAGGATTGGTTTCGCGAATAGGCCGGGGTTCATTCTCACAAACTCGCTTGATAACACCGAAGACCGTTTCGCTTCGAAATGGCGAATGACCGGTGCACGCCATGTACATCACGCTGCCAAGACTGAATAAGTCGGACCGATGGTCAACGCTCTCACCAGCCGCTTGTTCGGGCGACATGAATTGTGGGGTGCCCGAGATCGCACCACTGCGTGTCATTGACGATTCATCGAGAATCCGGGCAAGACCAAAGTCTGTCACCAGCGCGCGGTCGATACCTGCTTCGAGTAGCACGTTCGCTGGCTTCACATCACGGTGAACAATCCCCTGTGCATGAGCAGCCTGCAGTGCTCTCGCGATTTGCATGCCCAGTCGGACAACCTCACATGTATCCAGACGCCCTTGCTCTTCGATTCCCTGCGCCAGTGAGCCACCGGGCATGTACTCCATCACGATGAACGGCAGCCCTTTATGTTCATCAACCCCGAAGACAGGAATCACATGTTCGTCTCGAACAGCAGCAATCGAGCGTGCTTCACGAGCGAACCGTTGGCGGGCGGGACCACTACCAGCGTAAGACGGCGCGAGCATCTTGATTGCGACGAACCGATTGAGGCGTTTGTCAGTCGCCTTGAACACAATTCCCGTGCTTCCACGACCGACGATTCCGTTGATCTCGTAGTGACCGATGCGGCCCAGCATCTGGGGGTCATCGGTTGGTCCGAGCAACGCTTTGATCTGTTCGATGTCCGCTTCTTCAGCTTCACCTTCAAGAACCGTCGCGGCTCCAGGCCCATCGAATGACTCATCGGTGAAGTGCTCCCGAATCTCCGGATCAAGCTCAGCATGACCTGCAATTGCCGCCAGTTGATTCCGGCAGCCTTCACAAGTTTCGATATGAACCAGCACGGCAGTTTCTTCATCGCCTTGAAGCTGTTCGGCGAGTAAGCGTTCTAAGGTCAGCCGATCGAAGCACTGAGTTTGTTGAGGCGCGTTCATTCGTCTTCCTCCACGTTTCGTATTTGACTGAGAATACTCTCTTCGTATTCCCCGGCCTCATCGAGCCGAGAAATAATTTCGCGAAGCCGCGCGACGATGCGAAACTTGGCGGCGTAGACACTTCCGATTGACAAGCCAAGCTGCTCGGCAATCTCTTCAGGCTTCCGGCCTTCAACACTGGTCAGCCAGAACGACTGCCACGATGACTCTTTGACTTCGGGACGAACTTTCTCGGCCGCCCAGTGAAACACTTTGCGACGATACTCAGCCCAGAACGCATCTGAGTCGGCATCTGTATCTCCGGGCGTCTCCGACAACATCTGCGCGACGCGAGTATCGCCGGAGGCTTTCGCTTGTCTTGACTGCTTGCGAATCCGGTCGACCGCGATGTTTCGAGCTGCCCTGAATAGCCAACCCCGAAACGTCCCCCGTGTCATGGTTGGATCCCAGCTTTCAATCTTGTTAGTGACCGCCGCTAAGACTTCCTGTGTCACATCTCGAGCATCCGCGTCCTGAAGACCACGACTTCGCGAATAGTTCAGAATCGCTTGCTCGTAGATTTCCAGAAACTCAGCCCACGCGTCTGAGCTTTGACCTTGCAGCCTGACAAGGAGGCTCTGTCGAGTTTGAGGAAGCTGGCTCATGCAGATGCTGCGTTTGGTCGTTAGATGCGGTTCAAAACACAATGAGAACACTGTTTGCGTGGTATTCTCTTCCGCCACGCCGGTTCTTTACGTGGAAATTGAGAAAATCACCAGAAGAGGCGTGCTCTCCAGGAAGCCATGAACAACCGATGAGTTGAGCATGTTTCAATAAAGCAACACTGGCCATTGTGAAAACGTCGCCAAAAGCCGCCAACGCCAGTCTGGTTTGGCGTTTTTGTTTCCCATGCCGCAAGCAGGCTCTAAAATAGAGATGCCAGAAATCATCTCTTCTTCGGGTCGCATTTCTCCCATCTTCGCGGCCACGCGGCATCCACATGTTCAACCCTTTGGCAACATTCACCACACTCGCTCCGCGCATTTTTTGCGTGACGATGATCGTCTTGGGTTTGCCGACGTTCTTGCCTGGGCAGGAATCAAACCCACAAAGCCAGCCTGCAGAGAAGTTGCCGGCGGGTTACTACCATCGCTTGCCAGATGGAAAATTGATCAATCTGGCCGGAATGGGGGTCAGCGACGACGAGATAGAGAAGCTATTGCGCGACGGCAAAATTGAACGGCCACCGCAATACGTTGTCTCTTCTGTGGACCTGGCCGGAAAAGTCGAAGGCAAGTTGGCGTATTTAGACGCCGTTGTTTCAATTCGATTGAACGTCGAAGAGAACCGCTGGGTTTCTGTTCCAATCGCGATGGACGAAGGAAAGATCGCCGGACGCTGGGAATACGATGGCAAGGGCGAAGCAGTCTTCGACCGAAAGACAACAGCAAGTTCAGGAACCAGACATTGGTTCTTTAGAGGCCCCGGACGACACAAGCTGACTCTGCCGTTGGTTGTACAAATCCGCGAACCGCAGCACCTTCGGTACTCTCTCCGACTTCGCTTGCCGGACGCTGCTGCATCAAGCCTTGCCTTGGAGGTTCCGGCAAACAACATCACGGTCGAACCACCTCGGAACGCGGGTCAAAGAGTCACGCGCACCGATGCAGGCACGCGAGTTGAGATGTGGGGACTTGGAACGCAGTTCGCTACACAATGGGAGGTCCGACCTGATGTCACGAACTCGAAACCGATTCTGCGTTCCGTCACCAATCTGAGCGTCAACCTGACTCAAGATCCATATGCCATCACAGCGCGGCAGCGATTGATTCTGCAACAAGGGTCTGTCGATTCGATCAAACTGAGATTACCGGCCGGACTTGTTTCTCGCAGCAATGACCCACAACAAATCGATCCCACCGGACAAGTCAGTCAGATCGATGCGGACGACGAGACTGGCCAAGTCACGGTTCGATTCAATACCCCACTGACGGGCCAACTCGACCTGAATTGGCCTCTGGTTGCGTCGAACCAGGAACTTGTCCGCCGCTGGACATTCAAGGGAATTCAAGTCGCGGGGGCCCAGGAACAATCGACTGAACTAGAACTGACACCGCCTGAAGGTGTTGCTATTCAACCGATCAAGCTAGTTGGCGTTCAACGTCAGAATACCCGGTCGAGTCGAGCGGACCAGCGAATAACTCGTTGTCGCTTGTTGAATGCAGAATCTGAATTCACCGTCGAACTTCGTGATGTCGAACCGTTCTACACGGTCACACCACGAACCGTACTCTGGTTCCAGGAAGGTCAACTTCGCTTGGAATCGCGATTCCGTATACGGGTTTTGAGAGGCTCGCTGCAGGAACTCAAACTGAGCTGGCCTGGCATCGCAACCGAGGACTGGAAACTCCTTCCACTTCCTATCGGCGATAAGCTTACTGACTGGACCACAGACGATGCCCCAATTGACGACGCGCTTTCGTTGAAACTGGTAACCCGTTCAGCCGGCACCTTCGAAATCGGTATCAGCGCGGTTCGCACACTGACGACCATGGAGAAGTTTCCGGTATCTCTTCCGTCAATCGTCTCCGAAACCCGACAACCAACAACGGTGGTGCTTGCGACAACAGCCAATCTTGATGTCGACTTCGAGGAGAACCAACCAGGCAGCGCACCGATTCCTGTTGATGGCCGGATGACAAACGGAATTGACCTGCCTGACCAAGTCACTGAAACCCGCGCGTTGTTGGTCCGGTCAGATGAAAAGTCGTTCACGGCCCAACTGCAAACCAGAGAACGACAGCTCTCGACCGAAAGTGACTTCGTGCTGGATGTGAAATCAGACGGCATCAATGTGGAAGAGACGATCACCTATCAGCTTGATTTCGATCACATCGCCGCACTGGGCTTTGTAACAGCGACAGGAATCGAACCAACCGTTTCACTGGACGACGGCACAATTCTCAAGCGTGAAACTGGTACGGCAGGCACGATCCGCTACCTCCTACCAGAGCCAATGATTGGCCGCTTTAGTGTGCAGGTCCGATATCGAGTTCCGTACGACGCGGCCGATTCGGATGTCACTATTCCCATGTTGGTGAGCAGCGACAGCCCGTCGGAATCGGTTCGAGTTGGAATCAAACCCGGAGCAATCAGACGCGCTACGCCTGTCGGATCGTGGGCTCCGATCTTCTCCCGACGGCTTGAGGCCGAGTGGGTTTCTGACCAAGCGGTTTCTGAATTGCAGCTCAAGCTGACAAGTCCAACCGAAACGACAGCTCGCAACTACTCCGTTGGCAAAGCCGTTGTGCAGTCGAAAGTCTCCGGCGACACAATTGAAGGTCGAGTCAACTTTGTCGTAACAGGCCAGTTTCCCCAACTGGTTCTCAACGTCCCTGATGGTACACGCATCGGACGGGTTGGCTGGAACAATCAGACCTTACCGGGTTCGCAATGGGAAGAAGACTTCACAAGTGGAGCAGGAATTCTGACTGTTCAACAGCAGCAACGATCCGGGACCGGCCTACTAACGATCGACTATCGCTCATCGGCCCCTTCACTTTCCTGGCTTCGCCGGTTCGAGCCCAAATGCCCGACCATGCCGGAGGATACAGAAATCAGCGAGATTGTCTGGCAGATTATCATGCCTGTCGGTGAACACCTTGCCGGGTACCAGAGCGGTCTGATTCCTTGCTTCGAATGGTCGTTGAGCGGGTTCGGTTGGTCTCGACAAAGTACTGACGACTTTCGAGATTTGGGTGCGTGGCTCACGACTGCAGAGAATGCGGTGGTTCGCACTGCGGCCGGCAACGCGTACTCGTTTCAGCTGCCACGCCTAAGATCTTCCATACGCGTATCGACAGTGGATCAATCGTTCCTACTACTGTTCGGTTCCGGCGCCGCGTTCCTCGCAGCGTTCATGATGATCCGGTATTCACCGCGCCGCTTCGCCATAGCGTTACCAGCGATTGGCCTTTTACTGTCGATACTATCGCTCTGGTACACCCCCGCGATGCAGTTGCTGCTGCAGCCCGCGATTTTGGGAGTCGCATTAGCGACCGTCGCGTTCTTCATTGATCGCAGCCGATATCGCCGAGGCTACGGAGCTTACAGCATTGATCAAGACACGCGCCCGTCCATCCCAATGCAACAACCTGGGACAGCATCAACCATGCCTCACGCTCCGGTTGCTGCGAGTGGTAGTTCCCAATGAACGCCACCAAACAAGGTACAGCGGTAATTGCGATTCTTACCCTCAGTCTTGTCGCTTGCGGGCAGGAAGAACCGATTCGGTTTAACCGCATTCCGTTCGATTCCAACCAGCTTGCTCCACTGTTGAAAACTGGCAGCGTCGTACCAATCAAGCGTGCAGACTTTCAACAACGGCTCAAGTCTGCAGCCGATCAAATCGCTCCTCGCGACACAATCACTGTCGATCGTGCAGTCTATGCTGCCAACTTTGGCGCCCAAAAACTCAGCGGAACCTTCAAGCTTCGCCTACCAAAACAAAAAACAGCAGACGAATCAAAATCCGACTGGGTATTCCTTGGCAAACCGAACTTCGATTCACTCTCGTTGAACGCCCCCTCTGTCTGGGGACGAAACGCGAGCGGCGATGCCATTGCCAGGCGCGGAGAATCTGATTCAATCGAGGGCACATGGTCCATCGAGGGTAAGGAACGCCAATGGGGAACCGAAATCGTCATAACGCCCATT
>JBGCDN010000117.1:0-3039 GCA_045105495.1 Planctomycetaceae bacterium | reverse complement strand
TCCGGCGAATCGATGATGTTGACATGATCGAGCCGCGAACGAGTGCTTTACAGCTTCTTCCGAACCCGCTCTAAGCCGTCCAGATTCTCTCTGAGGCTTTGTTCGGCGTCGAGTTCAGGACGATGATCGAGAATCCCAATCGGCCCTTGGTAGTCGCTTTTCTTGATGATTCGCAGTAGTCGTTCGTCGTGTTGGCCTTTACCGATTGGCAGAATCTTTGGCTTCGCGTTGTCGTTCATGCCATTGATGTTCAGGCACAACAGGTACGGCTTCAGCTTGGCGAGAACAGTCTCGAAGTCCTTGATGTGGTTGTGGCCGTGGTGCAGGTTGTAGACGATTCCAACGTCTTTCGTCTTGCCGTTCTTTCGAAGCCAATCACAAACAGCGATCATGTTCTTCGGTTCTCCACCCCAGCCACCATGGTTGTAGAGTCCCAGTTTAGAACCAATAGCGCGGGTCTTTTTGAGCAGCGGAAGAAGTTGGCGGCCGGCTGATTCGATTCGTTCTTCCTGTGATCGCTGTTTCGGGCTGGGAACAATCTGCCAGATCTGAGGATGCAGCTTGTACTTCCGAAACAGCTCAAACGCCTCTTCCTGTTCAGCCCAGAACGCAAAGTACTCGAGCCCGTGTTTCTTGTATTCGAGTATTTCCTGTTCGAACGATGCGACATGCTTCGCTCGCCAGTCGTAAGCGACCTTGTGGACCCCAAGTCTCTTCAACATTAAGGCGCGTTGGGCGGGTGTGCGGTTGGCGGCGTCGAACGGGACGATGCACCAAGCGACGAGATTGTTCTTGGCAAGCACGTCCGTGCGGCCATCGGAAGTGTTGGTGGCAGAAGCCTCAGCTTGCGGTTCTTGTTGTGCGGCCTCGGTCGGATCGACCACTGTGCATAGCAGACATAGAAGAGCTGAGAGATGCATACGAACTTCCTGACCGAACAGAGGGAAGCCAGCCACGCTGGCCGGGCCGCTACTTCTTATCTTCGTCGTCTGCGTTGGCCTTATCTTCGTCGTTCGCTATTGGGGCGTCGCCCTGCTCTTCCGGTTTCTTTGCGGCTTCTGGTTTGGCACCCGCGTCCTGTTTTGTGTCGTCCGCGGCTGATTCATCACCATCTTCAGCGTCAAGATCCAATGGGATGAAGCCCTCTTCAAAATCGTGCGTGATGCCCTTTTCTTCGATCAGGCCGTAGTAGTAGCGAGCAAGCGGTGCGATGGTCGAAGCTGGCGACTTCTCGATCAAGCTTCTTAACAAGTCGGCGGCAGCGTTGGTTCTTCCGGACTCCATGAATGCGAGTGCCATTCGGAATCGGACCTCTGCCTGAGCGCCAGGTGCATCAACGAGAATTCGTCTCAGGCTGTCGGTTTGAACAATCGGCCATGCATCGGCAAAACCAAGCAGCGGGAGCCGTTGCAGCATCGTCGCTTCAATGATGGGGTCAGTACCTGCCTCTTCCAGTCGAACGAACTTCCCTTCAAGCACCTCGACAGCACGTGTGGGGTCGCCGGCGAGTAGAGCGATTGCGGCGGCGTCGTCTTCCCAGTTCAAGCGAGCGGTTGCCTCTGGCTTTTGATCGGCAAGTCCCTGAAGCTCGCGGAACAGTCGGTCGGAATCCTCGTACTTCCCGTTGTCCATCAGCAGCTGTCCATAGAACAGCATGACCTCAGGTGAGCCCTGGGCTGCAGATAGCTCTGTGTCCAATGTCTCTTCAGCAAGTATCGTCAGGCCGCCAGCTTGTGGGTTGATGATCTGCGAACAGAACTGCAGCAGTTCAGCATTCACCTGCATTGGCGAAAGTTCCTGCCCCGGCGGAGGCTGCATCCGCAGCTTCTGTTCTTTCCGGATCTCAACAACCTGTTCACGCCGCCGATTGATTTCATCGCGAAGTGTATTTCGTTGTCGGGACAGTCGGTCGATGGCAGCTTCCATGTCTGAGTCGCTGGCGTTCTCTTCTGTATCAAGCAGCTCAAGACTGCGGCTCATCATTTCCAGAGCCAGCTCGTTTTGGTTCAACGCACCATGGAGTTCGCTCACTTTGATGCATAGGTCAGGCTGGTTTGGCTTTGCTGTGAGTGATTGTCGATACGCGGCGATCGTCTGTCGCATCCGCAGTTTGAGAGGGAAGGTTCCTCCCAGCTGACGAGCAACTCGCCGCTCGACATCAAGGATACTCTCGTAAGCCGTGCCCATGGCTGAGTACGCTCGGTGATCGTTAGGGTCGATCGACAACGCTTCAGCAGCCTTGCGCAGCGTGAGGTAGCTTGCGCCCAAGACCTCATCGACTCGCAGTCGCTGCTGCGCGTCGTTGAAAACGAGGCCGTCTTTTGGGTCTGGCATTGTGCCGAGGTGCCTCTGCAGGTGCACTGCCAGTTGCGATGCGTCACGACGAACGTCCTTCGGAGTGAACACATATTCGTCATAAAAATCAGGCTCCCGAGCCCAGTCGAGCCGTGTTGCTGCTTCTCGTAAGTCCGCCTGCAGACCGCGTTTCGCAAAGTCGATGCCCGACTTCGCTTCACCCAACGCTCGGGGTTTGAACATCGCCACCGAGTTTTGCAGAGAGACCAGTGTCCAGCGATCTGACTTGAACAAATCGAAGTAGGTCATGTAATCGCCGGTTCGGCCGTAGAGCCGCGGCGCGACGTAGTCGATTTCGTATTTCTTGAGCGTCTCTTTCCACGTCTTCGTGCTGCCGGTCCCTGGGCGTCCCCGGCGTTCCTTGCGGAAGGCCAAACGTGTTTTGCGGTGTTCCGCGGAGATACTGTTGTCGCCGACTCCGAACAGCGTGTGTCGGCTGTCGATGTAAGACTTCTTGCCCAGCCAGATTAGCATGTCGCCCTGGTACGGTTTGAAGTTGAAGACTTTGGCGTCTTCTTCAATTTCCGCGAGTGCCGATTCCATTCCCTGAACTGCAACGCTGTAGTTGGGGTCGAGACCCGTGCCGATACGAACGCCTTCGGGACCGGTTAACCGACCGCTGACACCCAGGAAAGCAAAACCAAACAACGCAAACACAGTCAGCGCGCGGCCGCCTTGTGAGAA
>JBGCDN010000116.1:0-3864 GCA_045105495.1 Planctomycetaceae bacterium | reverse complement strand
CCTTCGCCGGCTCAGTCCAGCCCCGGCCACCCAGGCAGCAGAGAACAGTTTCCGCCGAGTCTGCACTCGGCAAAGGCTGGTCTTCCAATCGTGCTGCTCGAACAGAACCGAGTTGCTGGCAGGGCCACGTCATGGTTGTCTCGCAAGGCAGATGTTGTGTGTCTTTCATTCCCGGAAACCGTGGTACGCTGTGATCGAGTCGAGCTGACCGGGAATCCTGTGCGAGCATCCGTCGCTGCGGTTCGTGACTCGCAGCCGGGCAGGGCACTTTTGGTTCTTGGTGGTAGTCAGGGAGCTGTGGGTTTGAACAGCCTCGTGATGTCGATCTTGGATGATGCATCGCATCTGCCGGAGGGTTGGCGAGTTATTCACCAGGCCGGTTCAAAAGACGAATCTCGAGTTCGCGAACACTACGCTTCGGTGGGGATTCCGGCTGAGGTTCACTCGTTCATTTCAAACATGCCACAAGCTTATGCGGATAGCGGCCTGGTGATTTCGAGGGCTGGTGGGACAACAATTGCAGAGCTCTGTTGTATCGGCCGTGCGTCGGTTTTGGTTCCGATTCCAAAGTCGGTTCGCGATCATCAAAGGTTGAACGCTGAGTGCTTTGCGGAATCGAATGCGGCGGTGGTTTTGCCTCAGGATACAGCGATCGAATCGGCTCGGGCTGAGCTCATTGACCTGATGAATTCAGAAGATCGCCGCGACGAGTTAGCTCGATCGATGAAGCTCCTTGGAAATCCTGACGCCGCTGCCGCCGTTGCTGACATAATTGCCTAGTAGTGACGTTTGCCAAAAAGATCTTCCTTTCTCGTGACATTTGGATCGGCAGCCTCGCCGTCGCGATGAGGAATTGGCTGAAGTCGCCCGCTGAGCCTCTCACCGATTGACCATCGGAAAGCTGGCAGGTCTCCAGATGCGACTGCGCAGCGCGCAGCTGTCGTTATCGGTCTGACGCAACTCGATTGGCCTGCTTCAGATGACGCCGTTTGAGCCACCACCATGTAATCGTACCGGCTATCAGGCTCATCAACACGACTGTCACTATTGGGCGTTGTGGCTTCGTAGTCCAGACTTCGATGGCCGTAGTAGATTTTGGTTTGGAGACAAGCAAGTACGCTCGGCCGCTTCCGGTGATGAGGTCCTTAATCTTTCCCTCTGAACTTGTGGTCCGGAATGGTGCAAAGTCTGCTTCTAGTACGTCGTATATCCAATCTTGCTGCTCTCCGACGATCGACTCGAGCTGAGCATCGATTCGACTCTTGATCTCGACGGCAGTGGCTCTGCCCAGCAAATTCCCCGTCTGCGTGTCATACACTGAGTAGCCGACGATTGTCTCCACGTACTGTTCAAATTCGGGACCCACGAAGTCGTCTTCAACCTGAGCGGGGACGAACAGCTGTTGAGCATCCGGTGAGACATTCAACAGGCCAAGCCCGGCCATGCCTGCAGGAGCTAGTTCAAGTTCGCATTCTTTTTGCATGGCTGCTGAGGCGAGGTCAAATTGATAAAGCTTGCTTGAGCCCGACTCTTTGAATTGGAGCATGGTTACGACTAGGCGATCAGTGTTGGGCCAAAAACCAATAGTCCTCCAGTCGTTCTCGCCATCGAAGACCTGTGGAATAGGGATGTTGCCATGTTCGTTAGTTTCCAGGTCGATCCACGTAATGTACTCCGGCACTCTGGATCGGTTCGGATAGACGCGATTTGGTTCTTCTGAATGTGTTTCGAAAAGAAACCGACCATTGCGGTCGAAGCCGATGGGGATGTGGACTGCCGTTGGAAGGAGTTTGAATCCGGAGGCTGTTGTGAGCTGTGGTGGCGTGACAGTCTTGCTGCCCGACGAGGAAACGAACGTTAGTCGAGCAGGTGCAGAGATCTTCCACATCTCAACGAATTCCGACTCTCTCATCTTCGGTCCCGAGAGGATTGGTATCCATGGCATGTTGAGGCGATTCGGATTGGTGTAGCTGTGGGGTTTGAAGAACCGAAGTGCTTGTGAATGCGGCGGTGTGTTCAGCGGAATCGAAACGGCAGGCCTTGGAGTCAAAACGAGCGAGGACACTACGCCTGTTGTGATGGTGGCGAGAGTGGAAAGTAACAGGGGGAACCGAGTGCTTATTAGTCGATTGGCTGGCATGTTGAGTGCTTCCGGGTCAACCGAAGCCGTAACCTTGTGACGGGCTTCTGCTTATTTGGGGAAGGGCAGTCGGGTCATGGAGTCACCGACTGAGTGCTGCGGCGACGTATCCACAGCCAAGTCCCAAGAGACGCAAGAAGACTGGTGATCCAGATGACAAACGTTGGTCGCCGTGGCGGTGGCGCGTTCCATACTTCGATGCGAGCACTCGGCCCATACGCATTGATCAATAGAGTGATGCGTTCCTTCTGTGTTGCGAGCCCGTCAATTGTCTCTGGTTCAGTACTCCTGAATGAGGTCACTTGCTGGTTTTTCCAATCGTACCAAAATGCCTGATCCCCTTGCGGAGGTGTGATTCGTATTGGTGCGTCGACTTTGTCTATCAGCGCTTGAATGAAGCGCTGCATTTTTGTCGGCTCTGTATTCGGTGCGCTGACTGTAACTATTCCAGCAGTTCCCGGCACGAAAATGCCATCTTTCAATTCGTCGGGCAATGTAAACCACCCGGTGGCTGCTGACTTGTCAGTTCGCGTTACTCGATTCTGCTGAGTGCCATTCGTCATTCTGCGGCGCCACATCACGTGTCGTCCGTCAGTGCTGACCTGCGTTGCGTACGGTTCACCAGTTAGAAACGCCCGCGAGTCTGGCAGGTCGAGAAGCTCTAGTGAGTCCGTTGGTGGTGTCAGTGTTGCGAGCCGTGTTGCCTTCGCGCCATGGGCGCTGCCAGATTCCAGTGTGTCGGGGTTGAACCAGTAAACTGCTTCAACGTCTTCGTAGCCCCGCTCATTCGCATGGTAGACAACAACGAACCGCCCCTCGCGATCAAACCGCCAGTTCATCAAATGGGCCCACTTCGGCTCGGGTACGTGCCAAGCGCGGGCCAGTCGCAGGGTTCGCTGGTCAAGAAAATACCAACCGGAAGCCAAGTCGCGAATATACCGGATTGCCACCCAGCGGGTGATGTGTTCGGGTGGGTTGGGTTGCAGGTAGGCGGTCTTATGTTCAAGTTGCTCAATTTCGTAATCGGTGACTTCAGGTTGTGGTAGTGCGACCATGAACATCGGTCGTGGTGTGAACCACCACGCGAGGAACGCGGCTGCTGCCAGACCCGGCAGAACTGCCAAGAACCAGTTTCGATGTCGTTGCCAGAGTCGTTTCATTTGGGATCCACCGAAACCTCTCGTCGGCGTGATGTGAGCCAAAACCATGTTCCAGCAGTGATTGCGAGCGTCAGAAGGCTGATTGTAACCAGCGGGCGGCGTGGTGGTGAGTTCCAGACTTCGATGTGGGTGTTCGGTCCTGATGGGTTGACCAGAAGGTACGCTGTGTCGGACTGGGTTGTCAGTCCGCCGACGGACTCAGATGACTTCTCTTCTCGGAAGGGGGCGAAGTCATCAATCTTGAGTCCTTTTACCCACTCCTCACGGCGTTTCGGGAAGGCTGACTCTACTTGGTTCTCAAGTCGACTTTGGAATGCGATAGCGGAGATCGAATCAAGGACTTCACCGGTAGCCATGTCATATTCAGTGACCTCAACGATGGTCTCTTCCCAATGTTCAAAATCTGGTCCGACGAGATCTGTCTCTACCTTGGCCGGCACAAATAGCCGAGTTAGGTCAGGCGATACGTACAGTTTGGAAAGTCCCGGCCATCCCGCTGGCTTGAGTTCAGGCTGGCATTTGCTTCGGGTGACTCCAGTCGTGAGGTCGGCCACGAAGAGTTCG
>JBGCDN010000115.1:0-4311 GCA_045105495.1 Planctomycetaceae bacterium | reverse complement strand
TTGGCATCTCTGTGTTCATCGGACTTATTTCCGGTCTCTACCCAGCATGGGCAGCCGCCCGGCTCGATCCGATCGAAGCTCTCCGCCACGAGTAGAGTGCTGCCGCCTCAACGCTGATGACGAGTTCTGGAGCCGGGCGATCAGGACAGCGGCGCGCCTCCACAGTTGATGGAGGACGCGGTCACTTGGTTCCGTTCAGTGTTAGCTACTTGCCGAATTCTTCCAGCGGCATGTCTTTCACGTCCAGCATCCGAGTTGTTCCGTTCGGAACTACTTCGCTGGACGATGGGTGCAGGTCTTCGCTCAAGTCTTCAATTGGGTCGATGCCCGACATCCACATGCGAAGGTCGCGGGTGTACTGGTCTGGCAGATCACTCTTCACCAGCTCCCGCAAGAACCCGCTCGCGCCGTCGTCTGCGGTCTCTGCTTCCTCAGCCGTCTTGAACCGATTGGCCGGGTTGGGGTCGATTAGCTTTTGAAGCAGAACGATAAGCGGTTCTGTAAATGCAAATTCTTCGACCGGAAGCATGCCAGCTAGCTTCTGCGGAATCTCTTCCTTCGCCCGGCGTAGCTGCGCATAAGTCAGTCCGTTGAATGGGTGCGAGCCGGTAATCATCTCAATAAGGACATAGCCAAGGCTGGCAAGGTCCGATTGTTCAGTCGCTCGTTCACCCTTCAAGACTTCGGGTGCGGCGTACTCTGGCGTGCACGGGTTTCCGGGCGGCAAGTCGCCTTTAAGAAACGCGGAACCAATGTCGATCAGCTTAACGCTGCCGGTTCGCTTCACCATGATGTTGGAGGGTTTCACATCACAATGCACGATTTCGGCCCGGTGCAGAGCGGCCAATCCAGTTAGACACTCACGCAGTACGCTGACTGCGGTTCCCGGACGGAAACGAGAATCTTCGGCTCCAGGTGTCACGACACTTTCGTTGATGTCCTGCCACGTGCTGTCATTCACATTCCGCCGAATATGCGTCAGCGCGTCGCTGCGCAGGAGTCGCTGAAGGTCGTAGCCGTCAATCCACTCCATTTCCATCAGGTACAAGCCGCCTTGGCTCACAACATTCTGAACTGTAACAACCTGGTCCTGCTGAACCTTGGCAACCACGGTTGCGACTCGCGTAAGTCGCTGCATCTCGGCGAGATAAGATGCAGCATCCGGATAGCGTTCGGGTGAGAAGACTTTCAAAGCCAGCGGCAACTTAAACTCCGCAGACCCTCTGCGTTCGCTCAGGAAGACGACGCCCTGTCCGCCGACACCGAGTGTCCGCAAGAACACACGTTCGGCCTGCCAACCGATGCTCTCACGCTCGCAGATTGTCTTGAACCGAGTCTGCAGCGTCTCGTGCGCAGACTTTGGCGGCTCAGGTACGTCCGTGTTCATTTTGAATAAATATCCTCGAATCCGGGAATAAACCCGGTGCGATTGTCATCTTCTCAGTAGACGCAAAGGTATCGGAGCCAACCGGTTTGGCCAGTAAGAATCACACTGGTAAGCCAGCACCGAAGCTTGCACACGTTCGAGTGTGCCGGTAGCCTAACTTTAAGTTAAGACGCCCCGAAGTATTGGGGCAAACCACAGATTCTGAGGCGAGATCCAATGAAGAAGATTTTGTTCTGCATGCTTGCAGCAATGATGATTGTTCCTACGTTCGTCGGTTGCGGTCAAAGCACCGAAGCTACTACGAACGAACTGGATCCTAACGACGATCCATTGAACGGCACTGACGAAAAAACCTACGAAGAGATGATGAACGAAGGTGCCGGCGAAGGCGAAGAAGAGTAGTCTCTGCCGTCGCTGAAAAGCAATTCACGTCGCCTCGGATTTCGAGGCGGCGTTTTTTTGTTGCTGGATTGTCCGCGAGAGCAAGAACCAAGACAAGCCCCATTCCTGCGCCCACTCGCTCATGCCCCTGCCGCAGCATTGTGATGCTGCCTTGGAAGGACCGAGGACGCGGCTCAGTCGCTGATGTCGATCCATACGAGCCTGTGATCAGAGCAACCCACCAACTCCGAACCCGGCTCGCCCTTGTCCGGCCAAAAGATGCCAGCATTGCCGCCCATGGGTAGGTTCGCCGAGGGCAGCACGTAGTCTACGCGTAGGTTGCCCGCGACGCGGTCGGAGAAGTTTGCCGTATCGAATTCTGGATTTCCTGTGTGCTTCAAATTGACTCGAGCGTCTTGTTCTGACTGAAGCCGACCAGTTGGGTTCTTCGGTTGTCGATCCCTCACGCGCGGGCTGGCAAGAAGCTGCCGAATGGCGTTGTTACGACTGGCTCCGTCTTTTGGGTCCGCGTTGAGGTCGCCCGCAATTACAAACGATGCGTCCGTTCGAAGGCCACCTCGCCTGCCTTTGTCATCGTAGATGTAGCCGCTCTTGGAAGGAGTCACGTAGTCGGCCCACAATCGAATCTCATCATGGTTGCGACAACCATTGCGATCTTCTGGACCGTCGAACGCTGGCGGTGTTGGGTGAGACACCAGAAAGTGGATCAACCCTCTGTCGGTTCGGATTGGTAAATCCCAGTGGCTCTTTGATGACAGTCGAAGCTGCTGCCAATCTTCGTCTGAATAGAACGACACCTTCGACGTTGGGTCGATCGGACGATCTGCGTTGGGCATATCCTTCCACAGGAACTTCTGAAAAGTGCGGACGTTCTTCTCGTCGAATGGGAACCGAGACAGTACCACCATTCCATACTGTCCCGGAAATACGCCATAGCCCCATGCGTCTGCTGGCCCATTCAATTTTCCGTCGTTGTTGAGGTCCCGACCGGAAGGAACGCCAGTGTTGACCGGAGCGGAAAACTGGTACGCGTATTCGATTGGTTGCTGCTGTCCTTGCCCAACACCAAGGTAGTGCGTTACGAACTGCGAAACTGACTTGCCACGCTCGTCGTAGTCGAACTCATTCAGCAGTATCACATCTGGCCTAACCCGCTGAATGATCTCAGCCACCTTGATGGCCTGCGAATTACTTCGAGCTAAGTCGTCGGCTAGCTGGCCTTCACTTTTTCGATTCAAAGAAACGTTGAACGTAGCGAACCGAACAGTCGGCAGTTTGTCCTCGGCGATGCAGGTCGAGCAAAACGATGCGACGACAGCCAGCAGGGCGACACAGCGAATGGATCTATTCATCATTGGCTACAGACTCTGCAGGTAGGCTTTGAGTGATATCTGGTCTGCTTTTGGAAGCTGCTTATTCAGTCCAATGAGATGAAGCTCAATTGCTTCTTCCAGCGAGTTCGCTCGACCGTCGTGAAAGAACGCTCGACGCTGGCTGACAGATCGTAATGACGGTGGATTGAACCGAGTTTCGTCCGCCTGATCTCGGAATCCCACATCGACCACCTTTGGTGATGTCAGTCGATCGCCCTGATGGCACGCAGCACAACCATGGCCAATGAAGACTCCTTTGCCCGCAGTGACCGTCGCCGGGTCGGTGGTTTCCAATCGCGGCGGTGGAGTTAATGACTTCAGGTAGGCAGCGATGTCGGCAGCGACTGCCTTGTCGGCTTTGCTGTGCATGGTTGTCTGGAGTGACTTGTGAGCCTGATCTTCCAGCGACTCAAAACTTCCCGACCATCCCCATGGTCCTGTATCACCAACACCCATTAACGTCGGAATCAGCTTTGCCGCTCCGAACGAGTTGTCACCAAAAGTGTCAGCCAGTTGGCCAGGTGTGTGCCCGTCAACATGGCAACTGTTGCAGCTAAGCCAACCATCATGAGACAGCGTTCCGGAAAAGAACGCGCGCTCCCCTCGCTGAACCTGAGTCAGCGAGTTCGAATCGTTCCCACCAACGGTCCGCGGAACACCGATCTCATTCGCAGACACTCGACCTTCCCACGGCTTGGTTCTTCGCATCGGAATGGGAACGATGGTTATGGAATCATCCAGAGAGTTTGCCACGTAAACTCGGCTCTCGTCCGGTGCGATGGCGAAGTGAGTTGGGCGCTGACCAACGTCGAACCGGATTCCATCTTCGAATAGGTACCGTCCGTTCTTGCCAGGCATTTGCGAGACGAGTAGTTCATCCACTCCGCTCAAGAGAGCAATCAATCGCCCGTCAGAGAGTCTTGCGATTGTGGCTGGATCCGCCGCGCCGTGTTCGACGTCACTCAGGGTGATGACTTTTGTCCGGGGCTTCGCCTTGCCGATTTCCGAGATCGGCACCTGCGTGACAAGACTTTGAATCAGAGAACCCCAGTGCACATCCGAAAAATCAGTTCTCGCCGTCGCGCTGAGACGCTGGTGGGCGACAAACAGTGTTTGGTCTTGAACATGTAATCCTCGGATGTGATGGCC
>JBGCDN010000114.1:0-24299 GCA_045105495.1 Planctomycetaceae bacterium | reverse complement strand
TCCGTTCGCGCATCTGTTCAAGCCGTTTCCATGGGCTTTCTTTCAGGAACCGCATCGTCACATCAAACGTCGCACCGCCCCACATTTCGATTGAGAACATGCCAGAACACATTCGCGCGTAGGCGTCGGCGATGTTCAGCAATTCTGCGGTTCGAACACGTGTCGCCAACAACGACTGATGCGCGTCGCGGAACGTCGTATCTGTAAGCATCAATGGTTTCTGATCGCGAAGCCACTTCGAGAAACCTTCCGCGCCAAGTTCTTTGAACTTATCGCGGGTTCCCTCGGGGATCGGCGACGCCGGATCGAAAGCCGGTAACGGCGCTGGTTCGCGTCGTTCGGCAACTGCTCGACCTTTTGTGAACTCATTCCCGTTCACGATCATTTCGCCGAGATAAGTCAGCATCTTCGTCGCGCGGTCTTTCCGCTTCGTGAACTCGAATAGCTGAGGCGTCTTGTCGATGAACCGAGTCGTACATTCGTTGGCGACAAACGTGGGGTGCTGCATCACCTTGATGAGAAACGGAATGTTCGTGTTCACACCACGAATCCGGAACTCGCGCAGACTTCGTTCCATGCGTTTGACGGAACTCTCCCAGCGACGCCCGCGAGCGGTCACCTTCACCAACATCGAATCGTAAAACGGGTTCACCACCGCACCAGAAAACGCACTGCCCGCGTCCAGGCGAATACCCATCCCACTGGCGGATCGATAGTGACTAATACGACCGTAGTCAGGCATGAAGTCGTTTGCCGGATTCTCTGTGGTGACACGGCACTGCAGAGCGAACCCATTGACCGCAATCCGATCCTGCGTCGCGCAGTCGATGCGTTCGTCGCTTAGCGGAAGACCCTGCGTCACCAAAATCTGGCTCTTCACGATATCAACGCCGGTCACTTCTTCAGTAACCGTATGTTCCACCTGGATTCGTGGATTCACTTCGATGAAGTAGAACTCGCCGGTGTCCGCATCCACGAGGAACTCAACGGTTCCCGCAGCCTCGTAGCCAACCGATGCTCCAATGCTGACAGCCGCATCCAGAATGCCGTCACGGATCTTTGAATCGAGCCCCGGTGCTGGAGCAATCTCAACCACCTTTTGGTGCCGTCGCTGAACACTGCAATCGCGTTCAAACAGATGCACAAGATTGCCGTGATGATCGCCCAGCAACTGCACCTCAATGTGCTTGGCACGACTAATGAACTTCTCGATGAAGATGTCCGGGCTACCGAAAGCCGTCATCGATTCTCGCTGAGCCGATTCGAACTGCGCTTCGAATTCGGATTCATCCTTAACGACACGCATGCCGCGGCCACCACCACCGTGTGCGGCCTTTAGCATGATTGGATAGCCGACGGATGCTGCCTGCTGCTTGCCTTCTTCCACGCTGACAATGGCGCTTTTGGTTCCACCCAGAACAGGAACGCCAGCCTTCTCGGCAAGCATTCTGGCCGATGTCTTATCGCCAAGTTGTTCCAGCACTTCGGTTTGCGGGCCAACAAACAGAATCCCCGCTTCCCGAACTGCTCGCGCGAAATCTGGTCGTTCGGACAGAAAACCGTAGCCAGGATGAATCGCATCGACGCCGGTGTTCTTTGCAATCGCGATAATGCCGTCGATGTTGAGGTACGACTTAATCGGTTCGCCCGGCGATCCAATCTTGTAGGCCTCGTCTGCCTTAAACCGATGCAGCGCGTAGCGATCTTCGTGTGCATAAAGTGCAACGGTACGAATCCCCAATTCCGTCGCGCTACGGAAAACTCGAATGGCAATCTCGCTGCGGTTTGCGACCAACAGCTTCTTAATCTCTGTCATGTTCTCTTTGTTCCTGCGACGGCATCCCGCCGTCTTTGGCGCTCCGACGGAATCAAAAACCGCCACTATTTATTGAGCGATCGAACCCGATACGATATCCCACACGCATTCGAACCCGCAACGAACCCACAAACCAAAACAGGAACCCTGCAAATGCGCTGTATTTCAGCAACGGTCGTGGTTGTCATCGGCACCCTCATCGCGCAGGTCAGTGCGAAGTCCGAATCCAATGTTCAGACGGCCGCAGTGAAAGAGGTATCGACAAACGGGTTCCAGATCGAAATGAGCATTCCGGTCAAATCAAAGTCGACCGACGTCTACGACTGTTTTGTCAAGAACGTTGCTGATTGGTGGGACAAGTCGCACACATTTACCGCCGATTCCAGGAACCTGAAGATCGAAGCTAAGCCACATGGCTGGTTCCTCGAAACGTTGCCAGACGGTGGTTTCGTACGGCATTTCGAAATCGTCTATCTGGCACCCGGGAAAACGATCCGGCTAAACGGAGGAATGGGGCCGCTTCAGGAGCATGGTGTTGCCGGTTCAATGACCATCAATTTCAAACCAATCAATGAAAAGACGAGCAGTATCGAGCTCACCTACAACGTGGGTGGCTTCATACCCGGTGGCCAGGAAACGTTCAAACAGTGGGCTCCGATCGTGAAGCAAGTGATCATGGAACAGATGGAGCGGCTGCGTGATTATGCTCAAAAACCAGCGTCTGATCGTTGAAAAGTCTCGATGAATTCGGGGATATGGTGGAGTCGCCGGTCTTGATGAGTAAGCTGGAGACATGAGCCGAGTTACCAGCACACACCAGTTTCTTCAGCTGCTTGAATCGAGCCAGCTTCTTGCACCAAAAGTGGTCGCCAGTGTCCGCCGGAAGGTCGGTTCACTTAGTGAAGGCGTTCAGAACGATCCCCGGAAACTGGCGGCAACGCTGGCGAACAGCAAGATCATTACGTCCTGGCAAGCTCGACGACTGCTAAGTGGGAAAGACGGCGGGTTTTACGTTGGCCGCTACAAGCTGCTCGACCTTCTCGGTTCCGGCGGCATGGGACGCGTGTATCTGGCTGAGCACCTTAAGATGCACCAACTGGTCGCAATCAAGATTCTGCGACCGGTGAAGGGCAACTCCAAAATCTCTGAAAGCCAGATCGTTGCCAGATTCGCCCGAGAAGCGCAAGCCATTGCAGCACTTAGTCATCCCAATATCGTGCAGGCTTTTGATTTCGATGAAGTCGGAAGCCTTCGATACCTGGTCATGGAATTCGTCGAAGGCGCCAACGCGGCAACCCAGCTCTTGAAGACCGGGCCGCTGCCTTACGAACAAGTTGCAGACTATATCTGTCAAGCCGCCGCTGGGCTGAAGCACGCACACGACGCAGGACTAGTCCACCGAGACGTCAAGCCGGCCAACATACTTATCGATCAATCCGGACACGTTAAGCTGGTCGATCTTGGTTTGGTCTCGTGCCTGCCAGATGCAACGGACGACGGCTTGACTGTCGATGAATACAAACTCGGCACTGTCGATTTCATCGCCCCAGAACAGGCCTTAAGCAGCCACGACGTTGACCCACGGGCCGACATCTACGCGCTTGGTGGTTCGTTCTACCGACTCATTTCCGGCAAGCTTCTCTTCCCCGGACTTAACACCGCACAAAAACTTCTGGCCCAACAAACCAAACAACCGACTCCCATCGACCAGCTTGTCCCCGATCTGCCTGCCCCGCTGGTGGACGCAATTAACAAGATGTTGGCCAAAGATCGGAATGACCGCTTTGCCGACGTCTCCGAGGTCATCGAAGTGCTTGAGCCATTCGCCAAGCGACTTGTGCCGCCGTATGACGCTGAAATCATCCCGCAAACCCGGTCACAAATTGAACCGTTCCTGCGGCGGGGTCCGGCTTCATTAAGCAAACCGTCGATTAAGGCTCCAGAAGAGCACCCGGCACCGTCGCAGCCCGTTTCGGCACCAGACCTGGTTCCGGCAGACTCTGTCTTGATTGCTCAGCAGAGTGCCAGCTCCGAGTCCAGCATGACTACGATGCAGGTGGGCCCGGTCAGCCTCGAACCTGAAAAGAAACAGCCCCAACGTCGTTTACTGGTTGGGGGAATCGCCGCTATCGCCGTACTCGCCTGTGCTGCGATGGCATACAGAACAATCGGTAGCGATTCACCAAACGAAGCGAATGCACAGCCGGCAACTCCGGATCGCAGCACGACTGAAGTCGCAAACGTACCCCCGACCCAGTCCGTAAGCACGCCTGAAGAGAACACACAAACGGTCGTCGCTGCGAAGCCGGTTCTTCCGCCAACGCCGCCGCCTCGACAAGCTTCCAACTGGCTGCCGCTGCTACCCAACACCGGTTTTGAAGTCGATACCGATGACGACGTTGGCTGGCCCGACACATGGCCTCGCTCGAAGACCGACGGGGTCAGTTGGATCAGAGAGAACGACAACCACTTCGTGCGACTCAACTGCCTTTCACCGGGTGAAGTCTCCGCGTTCTATCGGGCGATGCCGATTCCTCAGGGAACGACAGAACTGCAGGTCTCGTGGCGACAACGTATTTCCGGGCTCGTGCCAGGCGAACGCGATTGGTTCGACGCGCGCATGACCTTTGGGTTCATGCACGAGGATAACAGCGACCTCGGTCAGCAACTTCCTCCAAGTACCAAGGTCGATACTGACGGTTGGGAGACAAAAACCTTTACCGTCGCCGTACCCGAAGAAGCCGCCCGGTTCAAAGTCCGACCGTGCCTCAATCAGGTTCAGGCAGGACAATTCGACGTCGACAACCTTGTGGTCCTCGCCAAAGTCGACAAACCCTCGCGTGAGCCGAAGTCGGACGAACTGATCGACAGCGGCGCTCACATTTTCGCGGTCATGCCGAAGGCAACGGACGACTATTCTGGCGACGGGGTCATTGATCACAGCGACGAATACATCCTCATCACCAACAACACCAACGCGATGATTGACCTCACCGGGTTCGAGCTCTCGAATTCACTAGGCCTTCTTCACATTCTGCCCCACAAGACGCGACTGTGGCCCAACGGCGAAGTACGAATCCTTACAGCAGAACTAAACGGACACCCGACGATCCGTCGAACCGGGGCATGGAACGATAGTTCTGACCGGATCGTTCTTGCGAACACGACAGGCCAAAAGGTTGCCGAACAGTACTACCTGCAATCGAGTGCCGGGAAAGAAATTGTTTTCATCTCCGATGAGGCAGAGTAACACTGCCGTCCGTTCGGTGTTGTCACCCGCGCGAGCGTTCGTCTCTCTTGACCGAGCGCGCCAGCCATGTTTGGATAGTGTTCATCCAGACGATTGTCGCTGCATTCGCGGCTTCCTAAACAGGGCCCTATTCCATGTCGCAAGACCCCACTAGCGAACTCAGCCGGCGTAACCTACTTCGCACCGGATTCGCATTATCAATTCCCGCCGGATTCATGCCATTGATTGCTGGCTGCCAGGAATCCAGCAGTCAACAAGAAGAAGAACCAAAATCTAATGTTGGTGCGACCGACGCCGCGCCCGAAGGTCCAGTTGCATCCACCAAAGGAACCCCGATGAAGATTCAATACCTCGAGATCGTGACACCAGAAGCCGACGCCCTCTGCAGCCAATACTCAGCACTGCACGAAATCACTTTCGGCGAACCCGATGCTGGCCTTGGCGGCGCTCGGACTGCAAAGCTAAGTGACGGAGGTTTGCTCGGAATTCGAAGTCCAATGCGTGGCGACGAAACCCCCATTGTACGCCCCTACATCCTTGTTGAAGACATTAAGGCATCGGTCAGTACCGCAGAAAAATCCGGAGCCAAAGTCGCTCTACCACCGATGGACCTTCCCGGCCATGGAACCTGCGCCATAGTCATTCAGGGAGGTATCGAGTGTGGACTCTGGCAAGTCTGATAGCGCTGGAAGCCGTTCACAAATACTCAGCCGAAGATCAAACACAAAGCATGAGGATCGGAAAGGAATGCGTTTCTTCTTGCTACCTACAGGTATCTTCACCGTAGTGACACTGATTGGTTGCTCTGCCGAAAACGACGCGGGATCCATCGGTGAGTCACTCGGAAAGAACGTCACCGAGTTCGCGCAAGGGGTTGGCAGCGGCGTTGATACTCAGCTGGAAGTGAAGATCGAACTCTCGCAAGAGCTCACCAATCGCGGGGTCACGACAACTGTCGCCAAACAAGAAACACCCCTGAACGACGCAACAAAGCCGATCACCGTTTACTTCATTTCGGCGAAGCCCATCGACGCCGCGTTGGTCGCAAAAGCCTACAACGCTGACAATCAGGAAATTGGTCGAGCGACAACGACTGTGGCCTTCGGATCTGACGACGCTCAGCACGTTGGCTTTGAGTTCCCACCTGAGATGGATCGCCAACTGGTGGATGTCTATCGAATCGGCATCCGCGACAAGGTAACTGAAAGTGCAGAATCCCCGGATTCAGAATCCGGGGATCGCTAATAGCTGCTACGCAAGCTGCTCAATGATCTCATCGTGCGTGGGGAAGCGATCGGTGTCGAACTTGCTGTAGATAAGAGTGTCATCGACCTTCACGTCGAAGATGCCACCCTTGCCTGCGATGAGCTCAGCGTCAATGTCTTTGGCATCTTTGATTGCGGCCGCCAAACTGGTGGCCTGTGGTTGGTAGTTTCACTGCATGCAGTATTCGATTGAGATCTTCATCTGCTAACTCCCTATTTACTTTTTCTGCGACGGTTTCGTGACAAACTGCGCTGGTACGCTTCGTAAGCTTCGCGCAAGTCTGATGGTGGGTTGGATCGGCGAGTGTTGACGCCATCTGTGATCCGATCTGTCTTTTTTGTTCCGACCCGATCATTTCGGCGCGGCTTCAGGTTCAAACTTCGCAACATCTCTTTGAACTCTTTTTGACGCTGTTCGGAATCCGGGTCTCCGGCTTTCTCAACGTCGCCCAGCTGCTTCCGCATACGCTGCGAGAATTGTTTGAGATCGTCCTTGGTCCAGCCCAAATCCTTCAGCAGCTTTTCGTCGACCTTGCCCCGCTGCAGTTGGTCTTCGATCTGATTGAGAACCAGGTTGGCAGCTTTCTTCGCGTCTTCGACATCCTTCTCGCCCGGCTTCGCTTCAGAGCCTTCTCCCTGCCCATCCCCGGCATCACCGTTCTTTGCATTGGCTTTGCCGCTGCCCCCTTCAGTTGGACGACCTTGCTTACTGTCTGACGGCTTCGCTGATTCCTGATCGCCTCCCGGCTTTTGGTTGCCGCCCTGCTTCTGACCGCCGGCCTGTTTCTCACCGCCATCTTGCTTCTCACCGCCATCTTGCTTCTCGCCGCCGTCTTGCTTCTCGCCACCGTCTTGCTTCTCACCACCGTCCTGCTTCTCGCCACCGTCTTGCTTCTCGCCACCGTCCTGCTTCTCACCGCCGTCTTGCTTCTCACCGCCATCTTGCTTCTCGCCGCCGTCTTGCTTCTCGCCGCCGTCTTGCTTCTCGCCGCCGTCCTGCTTCTCACCGCCGTCCTGCTTCTCGCCGCCGTCCTGCTTCTCGCCGCCGTCTTGCTTCTCACCGCCGTCTTGCTTCTCACCACCGTCTTGCTTCTCGCCACCGCCCTGCTTCTCGCCGCCATCTTGCTTCTCGCCACCGTCTTGCTTCTCACCGCCGTCTTGCTTCTCACCGCCGTCTTGCTTCTCACCGCCATCCTGCTTCTCACCACCGTCCTGCTTCTCACCGCCGTCCTGCTTCTCACCGCCATCCTGCTTCTCACCACCGTCCTGTTTCTCGCCACCGTCCTGCTTCTCACCGCCGTCCTGCTTCTCGCCGCCGTCCTGCTTCTGATCTTGTGGATCGCTCTCCGAATCCTTCGGATCATCACCTTCAGACCCGCTATCAGCATTTTCCTCCTGACGCTTCTGCATTTCCCGAATCATGCGGTCCAAGGCTTCAGCGTCGTCGGCTTTGTCTTTTCTTTCAGAGCCTTCTTCGCCGTTCTGCGAATCGGCCCCGTTGGGATCTTGATTCTGATCGCTGTCATTCGGTTCTCCGCGTTCATCACCAGGCTCAGCATTCGGATCAGACTCGCTGCCCTCGCCACCGGGTTGCCCTTCGGATTGGTCTTCCGACTCTCCACCCGATTGACCGCCCGACTCACCGCCTTGTTGTCCTTCTTCCTGAGCCTGCTGTTCCTGGCGTTCTTCGAGCTTGTCCTGTTGCTCCCGCTTTTGCTTCTCCAGCCGATCTTCAACTTCATCCTGAGCAACCGGGTTCACAATCCGGATCGACACCTTTTGCGTTGTGGCCTTGTTGCCCAACGGTGGTTTGTTGTCCCGAGCTTCGATGTAAAGCGAGATGGTATCGCCGGGTACCAGCCGTCGAGGTCGAAGCTGGAACTCGTATGTTTCCGTAATTCGCTTTCGCAACCCGTTATTCAATCCATCAAAAATCAACTCTTCAGGCGGCAGTTCTTCTCCGCCCTTCTCCAATTTCAGAGCGACAGATCGCAGTTTAAAGTCTTTGTCTCGAGCCTGAACCAAAAGAGGCACGACGCCATTCGATGGCATTTCCAAGTCAACAACAGGATCCAACAGCTCGACTTCCGGCGGCTGATCGCGTTTGATGGAAACGTCGTGCAGCAATGGATTCGGATCGAGCTGCCCCGCTTCGTTCCTTACCAAGATTCGGTAGTGTTTCGGGAACGTCCCATCGCTGCGCGGCTTGGCGGTCCATTGACCGGTAAGAGTACGACCACCGTTCTCAATCTCCATCCGGACTTCTTCGGCTTTGCCTTCGGGAGCGTCTGCGAACTGCAACATCGCCATGGTGACAGGCATATTGGAGGTCGCGTTGAACGTAATTTCGGTACCTTCCCACGCGTCGACATTCCCTCCTAGCGAAGAGCCTGGCGGGAACTCCATGTACTCCGGGCTTACGTAGTCGACCCGTTCCATCATCGCAGTTGGCGTCGAAAGAACCGATATCTGGTACTCCCGGGACTCTGCATCCCCCGCAACAATGCGATACGTCATGGGCTGCAGAATGCCGCGCCCGTTCGCGCCGGTGATGCGACCACTGAACCGACTCTCTTCATCCGGGACTGCTCGCAGTTCAACTGGTTCGTCAACCAGACCACGATCTTCAGTCGAACAGTACGCGATAACTCGGTCAGGAATATCGCCGCGCAGATCGACGGTCACATCGACAAACTCACCGGCCAGCACTTCCAGATCACCGGGGGCGATTTCAAGGAACTCGGTTTGAGTGGCGACGGCTTTCCGGGTAACCGTCAAGGCCCGTACGAAGGAGATGTCTTTGGGCGACAGAATTGTGTAGAGGCAACAGGCAACAACCAATCCCAGCAAGGCGTAAGCGAAACGCATGAGCCAGGTGCGATCGACGGCTCTATCGACGTCTGAGTCGTGAAGCTGCAGCGCGGCCTGCTTTTCCATTGCTTTGAGAATATGAGCTGGAACCTTCCGACCGCTTCGCCTCGCATCGATGAAGTTGAGAACCGCACTTTTGATCTCTGGATCAGATTCTTCAATCGCCTGAGCGGCATATAACCCGCTGATGTTACGTGTCCATGGAATGATCAACTTCCATGCAATCCAAGCCAGGCTGCTGAGCCCAACGAACCCAAGCAGGATGCCTCGAGTTCGAACACTAAACCCGCCCGGCACAACCCAATGGTCGAGCAAAGTGAACACGAATAAATACGCCACAACGAACACGGCCACAGCCAGCGCAGTGGTCAGCAGGTCGGTCAGCTTAATTCCTGACCGAGTCTTCCGAATCTGGTACTCGATGTACTCATCAAAATCAGCGTATGTACCTGATGACATCCGTGGATCTCGCTCTCTGCAACCTTAGCGAACCCTGCAATACAGCATGTTTCGAGCAACCCGCTCGACCTACCCATTATACGCAGATCGGGCAGTTGGGTTCTGAACATCCCAAGGAACCGCCGCAAAAGTCTGGTTGTTTGGCAAAATGCATACAAAACGAGCGTTTGCCCCGTTGAAATCAAATACGAGTCGGCCACACCGTGACACTTGTGACAAATACACAGGTCGTACCCACTGCTCATTCAATCGAACAAACCAGCGGGCGACGCGCTTCAGAATTCAGCCCCTCGCCGAACCGTCCAGCCCGAGAGAACCATTCCGCCAACAACATCCCAACTTCGTCGCCGATCCCGACGCAACGCGACGTTGCCCTAAGCCGATGCGAGTTGCTTTACGGCTTCGAGAGCGGCGTCGATGTCGTCTTCTGTCGTGAAGAAGCCTGCACCAAACCTTACGGTTCCGCCGCTGTCCCGAGTTCCAATCGCCTGATGCGCCCCCGGAGCACAATGGAGTCCGGCTCGACATTGGATGTCGAACGACTGATCCAGAATTGTCGCTGCGTCCTGCGGTTCAAATCCATCGATAGTGAAGCTCACGACCGCAGCAGCATTGACTTCAGGCGATCCGAACACGGTGACTCCGTTTATCGACGCGAGCCCTTCCACTAACCGCGACGTAAGCCGCTGCTTGCGCGAAACGATCTCTTGCAGTCCCGTCTCAGCGATGAAATCCAAACCCGCAGCCAGACCATAGATTCCCGGCATGTTGAGATTGCCCGACTCGAATCGGTCAGGAAGCACCGCAGGCTGCACATCACTTTCGCTGGCGGAACCGGTTCCACCCTGCCGGAAACTTCGCAACTGTTCTTCTGCACCTTCACGAATGCAAAGCACACCGGTTCCTAACGGCCCCAGCAAACTCTTGTGACCGGCGGCGGCGAGAAAATCGACGGGAACGTTTCGCATATCGATCGGGTACTGCCCGGCCGTCTGCGCCGCATCGACCAACATCAACGCGCCATGATCTTGCGCGATTTGTCCGATGTCTGCGATGGGTTGAATGGTACCAGTGACGTTGCTTGCGTGCAGCGTCGCCACTAGCCGTGTTCCGGGCCGAAGTGCATTTCGGATTGCAGACGGGTCGATCAGATGATCGTCACCAACTTCCACAATCGTGGTCTCAACACCCGCTGACTTGAGCTGCTGCAGCGGACGCAGAATTGAGTTGTGTTCAATCTGCGTCGTGACAACATGGTCTCCCGGCTGAAGCAGTCCATGGAGAACCGTGTTCAAACTGTCTGTGCAGTTGAACGTCATCACCACATGATCTGGCGAACCAACACCAAGCAAATCGGAAACCTGTTTTCGGCATCGATTCAATGTTGCCTGACATTCTGTTGCCGCACCATACGCACCACGCCCGCCCGGCGCGCCGACGATGCGGTTGTAGTGATCGATCGCGGCGTAGACGGTTTCTGGCTTTGGAAAACTTGTCGCAGCGTTGTCCAGGTAAATTGGCATACCCACATCGTAGGCCAGAGCCGCTTCTTATTCAGCCCTGAGAAATCGTTCTACTTCGAACTCGGTATCCATCACGTTGCCGACAACGTGAGACCATTGCGCGTGCCTGGGTGATACTGCCTACACGCCTGCGTCCAGCCAGTGATCATCGGCAGCAAATGCCGCTCTGTCAGTTTTCACCGCTCCCTTGTAGGGCAAGACTTCAGAAGGGGGCATGATCTGGGCGTCGCCGTATTGACCAGTTTTTGCACGCGCTCGTATAAGCCAAGCCTTAAATTGGGCTGGAGACTTCCGCCCCAGGTACGGATTCATGCGAACGCTTGCTGTCACAATTCTGCTTCTATCAACCGCGCAGACAGAAGCCTGCCAGCGGTGGGTTGAGGAATTTCAGCAGGGTCCGTTTCGGTTCCATTCTGAGTTCCCAATCAAGCGTGGTCCGATTGGACGAGACCTCACCCAAATCAAAGTCGAACTCGAAGCCACTTTGAAACTGAAGGTCGGCAACGAACCAATTGATGTGTACCTGTTCGGAAACGCCCGGTCTTATCAGCGTGAGGTTCAAAAAAGGGTTCCCGGCGCGATAAGCCGCCGTGCTTTGTTTGTGAAAGCAGACAAAGGCAGCAGTGTCTACGCCTACAAAAACGCGTCTTTCGACATTGACCTGCGGCACGAATGCACGCACGCGTTGATTCACAACTCAGTGCAGTTTATTCCGCTTTGGATGGATGAAGGCATGGCCGAATACTTCGAACTGAAGTCTGGAAGCCGAGTTCGTCCAACCCGATTGAATGATGTCAAGAACGCGATCAACTGGTCACGACTCACACGATCTCGCAGCACTCTGAAACGATTGGAAAGCCTGAACTCCATTAAGCAAATGGGCGCAGGTGAGTATCGAGATTCGTGGGCATGGATTCACTTCCTGATGCACGACCGCAACAACGACAGCGCCGGCAAGAAGGCGTTAATCGAATATCTCGCTGAGATTCAAAAAGGAAATCCACCCGGAGCGTTCAGCACCTTCCTTGAAAAACGGATGCCGCGCACGGAAACCAAACTGGTTCAACACTTCCGCTACTTTCGGTAGCGATCACTTCTCTTTCAACGTCTCAACTTTTACACCCCCCAACACTTGAGGCCGACTATGAAACTCTTCACTCGCACAGCTCTGTGCTTCGCGTTACTAACCGGACCCGCCATGGCCAACAGCCAGACGGTTTCCAGCCAACCTACCCCGGTCCGCAATGTTGCATTGCACGCTGGCGGTACCATGAACGGTGTCGCTCTCAACACGGCTGCAAAGCCGATTGCCAACGCTGACGTGGCTATCATGTACGGGCAGCACGTGATCGCTCGAACCAAGACTCGTAAGGACGGAACCTTCGCCGTTCGTGGTCTTCGCGGTGGCATGCACACTGTTCGAGTTGGCACTCGATCTTCCATGTACCGACTCTGGAGCGCCAAGACTGCTCCACCAAACGCGGTGAAGGTCGCTGCAATCAATGGTGACAGCAACGCAGTTCGTGGTCAGTACGTTCCGCCAATCGGCCTCGAAACGGTTGCCGTTGCAGTCGGAGCCGGCCTGATCGGCGGCATCATCGGGTACCAAGTGAAAGACGACAACAAGAGAAGAGCTCCGGCGTCACCATAGTTGATGATTCGAAGCTTTGCACATCAGCGTCTTGTGTTGGCGTTAGCACTCCGCGCCGGGTGCATCAATGGGTTAGCGGTTGCCAATCAAAGAACGATAGCCACCGATAGCCTTGCTGCAGAGACAACCCGTTCGCGTTCATGCAGAACGACACAAGGGAACCGAACATGGTTCCCTTGTGTGTGTTTGCAGGTTGTATTCGCCGACCGATGTTGGTCTTACTTCTGATCCGTCGGGACCAACCAGATGTTTCGGAAACGAAGCGGGTTCCCATGGTTCTGAATGTAGATTGGCCCATCGCCTGCGCCTTCTTTGACAGGGCTGGCTGTCGTCGCGTGCTTTGCATCCACGTTCTCATGAATCGGCACACCATTGTGCAACACAGTTATGCGGGCGTTTTCGGTCTTCTTGCCGGATTCATCAAACCTCGCCGCACGGAATTCCACATCGTATGTCTGCCATGACAACGGCGGCAGGCACATGTTGACCTTTGGCTTCGCAATCTTGTAGATGCCGCCGCACTCATTGTGTTTGCCATCAAGTCCGAACGAGTCCAAAATCTGGCACTCATAGCGGCCTTGCATGTACACACCACTGTTGCTTCGCTGCTGACCACGTGCGTAAGGCATGAACGATAGCATGAACTCCATGTGTAGCTTAAAGCTGCCAAACTTCTGTTTGCTAGTCATGCCTTCCTGCAACATGCCGTCGATCAACCGACCGTTGAGGAAGCTATCGGCCGACTTGCCGTCAAACAAGACAACGGCTCCTTCAGGTGGCTTCTGACCAAGCGTTGGGCTTTTGCGGACGACCTTCTTTAGTTCGCCAATCTTCATTCCGTTCGGATCGAAGGCGGTGATCATGCCATCTTTGATCTGAGCAGAACCGGCGTCTGAATTGAGAACAGTCATCTCGCCATCGGTCTTCCCCTTCATCGCGATCTTCTGTTCGCCTTGCCAGCCAGCTCCCGGCAACCCACCAGGATACACGACACCTTCAAACTGCCCATCGCCCATTGCGATGATCTGCAGGCCGACCGTCATCTGTCCGTTGTGCACTTTCCCAACGTACTCCCCCTGAACTTCGAAGTCTGGTCCTGCCTGCTTCGGTGTGAGGAACGCTGTTTTGTGCTTGGGTGGTTTCTTTTTCTTTTCAACCTGTTTCGTAGCAGGTTTGGAATCTTTCTTTTCCGTTGTTGTCTGGCCAACACAGGGATTGGCAACCATGAGAGCCGCCAGCAACGTAAACACATAACGCATGAGATTCTTCCAGTGAGGTTTGTTCCAAAGATGCTTCGAAACGAGAGCGGTTCAGACCAACGATAGAGAACCTAAGTAGTCAGCATGCCACGCAGGACCAGGTTGTTGAGTCGACGAGCAACGTCGGTCACGCCATCGATCACGGCTTCGTCGTAGCTGCGTCCGTCGGTAGTATCGAGACCATGACCAGCGTCGAGCTGCCGCAATGGTTCAAGCGCTGGGTCTTCGTGGTGAAACAATTCCACGAATACGTATTGCAGTGTTCCCGTCTTCGCTGCAGCTGTCATGAGGGCTCCAATCCAACCATCGTCGGTGGAGAGGCAACCGCGAGTTGTCTTGGCTGACGCGTGGAAGATTCCAAGTTCGCCGGCTTCAGCGATCGCCTGAATCGCTGCGATGTTTTCATCAATGGACAAGCTTGAATCGCCACAGTGAGCGGCATCGGCGAGAACCTTGAAAAAGGTTCGACCTAGCGCCTTGTTCATCGCCGCCACAACTTCGCCCGCCTTCTTCACATCGGTGAATGTCTGAAACTCACCGCTTCGCAGAAACTCAATGTGCCAGGCTTCGATACAGGAACCTTCGATGTCAGCTTCAGCCACCGCTCGCGTATGAACTTTGACGTTCTGAGCGACTGCTGCGTCGTAGTCCGCACCCGTCTTTGGAGAAGCGCCGGTCTGCATCCATTCTTCGACTGAAGTGGAAGAAACCTGTTTGACTCCAAACTGTTTGGCTGCTGTCAAACCTCCTACCAGCATCTCGACAACTCTATCTTCGTCGGCAGCATTCATCGGATCGGCACCGCCGACCATCATGATGAAGTGCGTTTCGAGCCCGGATTCTTTGAATCCATTCACCATCTCCGCAACATCATCAGCGTCCAGCCCCGGAAAGTAGGGCACCTGGACGGAGGTAATCTTCGCGGGCGATTCGCTGCACAGCTTTGCCATATTCGCGACAGTCGAAAGACGTCCATCCGCGTCGCGGGGCATCTTTCCGTTGTCGTCGGGCGCTAGTCCTCCCACAAACTTAAGGTGGGTTGGAACAACTCCGATGGAGACATTCGATTTCAGGTCAATCGTGGCAGCCATATCTTCGCCTGCATTCGTATTTGGGTGGTCGATTCGTGTTCCCAGTGTGCCAAACCTGCTTCCGCCGCACAAGAATCCGCAATTCAGTTGTTTCGATTGGAACCATGATTGCGTTGAGACGTCAAAGGAATTGCCGTGGTTGGTTGGACGGTTTCTGTACTTGCCGAGAACTGAACGATGAAACGCTTTTCCTTTTTAATCGCAAGCACAATTGCCGCTGTCGCCAGCATGAGCTGCAACCCTCGCCCCGCAACCGGTTGTGCGGCAGCAATGAGAGAAGGAGATCGGCTGCGAGTGAATGAGGAGATGGCGGTAATCATTTGGGAACCGGAGACCAAAACCGAACACTTCATTCGCCAAGCACAGTTTGTCACCGACGCCGCCGACTTTGGCTTCCTTGTACCGACTCCGACTGAACCGGTCCTCTCTGAAACAGACACCAATATCTTCTGGCGATTAAACGCGTTGACAGAAGCCAAGGTCGAGTGGCGTGATGAAGTTCGGTCCGTCTTCCGTTTTTTCCGCAACGGTATCCGAACCACCAACTCTGAACCAACAAGCGCGGTGCAGGTTCTGAATCGGGAGACGGTCGCCGGTTACGACGCCGCTGTTTTGAGAGCCAGTGATTCGTCCGCACTCACCGAATGGCTGAGCAAGAATGACTACGCAACACGTCCAGCGCTTGAAGATTGGCTACAGCACTACATCGACAACGACTGGGTTATCACCGCGTTCAAACTTGCTGCGAAGGACGATCGAGAAGACCACGTCGTGGCTCAGCCAATTCGCCTTAGCTTCAAGACCGACGTCCCGTTCTATCCCTACCGAGAACCAGCCGACATGCGGGATCCGGCTACTGCTGGATCAACAAGAAAGCTACGCGTATTCTTCCTGGCAGATCAGCGATACGAGTCGACACTTGGAAAATCGCAAGCAAGTCCAGCAAAGGTTGCGTGGGCAAATCGAACCAGCACGGAACACCCCTCGTACGGTGGTCACCTGACTGAAGCAATCACTGCAGCAGCAAAACTAAAGCAAGGCGAAACGGCGTTAGTCGGGGATTGTTGGATCACCGAATTCGAAGACAACTCCGCACCTCGGAACGGAACCGACGAGTTATTCTTCCAACCGTCACAAGTGCAGTCAGCGGTCGAACGGCCCACGATTGTGAGAACTCGAACGGTCACAAACTACTACCCAAATCTGGCCGGCTTCACGATGTGGATCGCACTCGCAATCATCGCAGCGCCATTCTTCATCCGCGCTGCGAAGGCATTCAAAGCCTCGTAACTCGTATCCGCCCCCCAAGCCTTCAACATCACCGCGCCAAAAACCGCCCATGCGACAGAAGACCACAACATCCCAACAAAGCTGCCGCACACGGTAAAGCGGAACGCTTTTTAGGCGGCTTGGCCTAGTGACTTGAGCAGCCGATAGTGGGATGCGACGGCTGCACCGAGTGTCTGATGGGCTGTGTAGCGAACGCCGAATTCTTTGCTGGTCTCTTCGACGATCTTCGATAATTCCGGATAGTGCAGATGACAAATCTGCGGGAACAGATGGTGCTCAATCTGGTAGTTCAAACCACCAGTAAACCAATTGACGATGTGACTTGTTCGAGCGAAATCGACAGTTGTTTCGACTTGATGAATGGCCCATTCGTTTTCAATTCGACCAGTTGCTTCTTCAGGCATCGGGAAGTCAGCATCTTCCACAACATGAGCCAACTGGAACACGACACTAAGTATCACACCCTGAACGAAAGTCGTTGCGAAGATCGCACCCAGCACGAAGTACCACTCATGGAAAAACATCGGCAGCACTACCGCCCACGATGCGAACACAACCTTGCCGCCCCAGAACACTAATGCTTCTTTGCCGCGAGGCCGCTTGCACCGATGTCCTGCGATCTCTTTTGTGGCGTAGAACGAAAAGTCATCGAAAAATTGCCACTTCAGCGGAAGGAAACCATACAGCGCCCACAGGTACACATGCTGGATTCGGTGGAACCAATAGCGTGGTTGGTGGGGTGACAGGCGACCAAAAATCCCGACATCAATATCGTCGTCATGACCTGTGATGTTGGTGTAGGAGTGGTGAATCTGGTTGTGCTTTCGCTTCCACACGTACGAGCTACCGCCCAACATATCGAGCGTCATCGCCATGACGTTGTTGACCCAACGCTTGTCGGAATACGCACCGTGGCCACCATCGTGCTGGACACAAAACCCAATCGCCGACATGGCCAACGCCAACGAAACGATCAGGGCTGCTGTCTGCCACAATGCCGTTGCTGCGAACACAAGCAAGACGTAAGACGCGACGAACCAACTAAGGATCACAAACGTCTTAAAGTACATACGCGGCAAGTCGCGTTTCGCGAGTCCGTTCTCTTCGAAGTACTTGTTCGTCCGTTCGCGCAGAGCGACAAGGAAGCCGGCGTTGTCGCCGAAGCGAACTGGCTGGTTTGGCTTTCCCTCAACGTCCGGAAGTGTGGTATTGGGAGTCGCGCCGGGCGGGTTGAGTAGTGTATTTGACATGGGCATAAGCCCCTGATTTCTTGAGGTTGGTTCGCGTCCCACCAACGCTGATGCGAAGCGATGGATGAGATTACCCAAGTCTATGCACGACTCCTACCCGGCAATGTCAATCTTCTGTCAACAATCGACCACCACAGCAGAACGCCAGTCCAGCTTGCCCGAGTTCACATCTGACGCACCAAGAAGCTACGCGAGTGGGTGTTGATCCCGACATTTGGTGAGTTCGTCGTGTAACTTGATGAGTCCATCCAATTCTGGATGAACTTCTGCGGGACCAATCGATTCGACTAGTTGACACACGCTGTAGGGCGAAACCGTCTGGGTGTACTGCGATTCCCAAGTCCGATACTCGGCCTCATCAGACGAACTTCCAAATGGGTACCGACCGGGCGGCATTCCGGCACCGCATCGCCATGCCTTAGGAGTCAACCGGGCTCGAAAACACTGTTGATTCTTGCACATGCGCACGTACAGCAAGTCGGCCCCAAATTCCGACAGCAATTGCTGAACACGTGGCGAGTCCGCAGTTAACAGTTGGTTGGAAATCGCCACACGAAACCCATTCGCCGTTCGGTAAATCCGAAAGCCGAGATCATCATGCAGCCTCGCCGTCGCCCGAATTTCATCGAGGATTACCTGCGACGGATCTGACGGCAGGCTGGGCTTCTTCCCAAACAATCTGGCTAGCAATGAGACGGGCTTGGGCTTCGGTGCGTCCGGAAGATCAACATCAATGAAGACAAGATCGCGAGCGTTAAGCACCAGCGAGCCGTACGAATTACGAGTGATGAAGGAGTAGGTGGTTCCTGCAGCATCAACAAACTCACGAACGATCTCTTCTCGCGGAAGCCTCTCGTCGTAGCCATAGTGATGCGGATCATCGACTTCGTTGCCGCCGATCAGCCAATCCATCACCCTCCGCGCTGTCGCCGACGCGCGGCTTCTTGCTTCTTCTTCGCTTGAGTCTGACCAGCCCCATCCGAATGCTGACAAGACGTTTCCGTGGGCATCTGTATCTTCGATGTATTCGCGTTTCCAAATTCGCGGAACATGCATCGGCGACCTCCCTGTCTATCCGTTCTTTAAGCCCCGCCAATCGCGCGCCACGCAAGTAGTGCGTCGCGGACAGCTTGAACATCGTGAATTCGAATGTAGTCCGCGCCCGCCTGAGCCAAGGCAATCGAGACGCCAACGGTTCCAGCTAAACGCTCTTCAACTGGTCGGCCAAGCAGCTTTGAAAGGAACCGTTTCCGAGAATGGCCAATAAGGAGCGGGCGTTGTAATTCATGAAGCGTTGCGATGTTGCGAAGAAGCTGGAGGTTGTGGTCGGCAGTCTTACCGAAGCCAATTCCCGGGTCCAGACAAACGCGAACCGGATCGATACCGACAGCTGACATCGCCTCCAATCGCGAGTTCAGAAATGCAGACACCTCGCCAGTGCAGTCCTCGTAGTGAGGTTCCTGCTGCATTGTCTGCGGAGTGCCTTGGATGTGCATACAGACAATCGCCGCATCGCTGTCTGCGCAGACGGAAATCATTTCCACGTCAAACGTCAGCCCGGAAATGTCATTCACAATCATTGCGCCAGCGGCGATGGCTTCCACCGCGACTTTCGCCTTCGTCGTATCGATAGAAATCGGTACGTCCGTTTGTTCGCTCAGTGCCTGAATGACCGGAACCGTCCGCTTGAGTTCCTCGTCGACCGACACCGGTTCCGAACCGGGCCGCGTCGACTCTCCACCAACATCGATAATGTCAGCGCCGTTGTCGACGATTTTCAAACCGTGTTCAACAGCGGCAGCCACTTCGTTGTGAGCACCACCGTCGGAAAAACTGTCGGGAGTGACATTCAGAATGCCCATCAACCGCGGAAGTTCAATCGGTTCCCACGATCGATCGGGTAGTTGCCAGGTTCTACTCATGTCAGCACGCTGGCCCGCTGGGTGCGGTCGACTTGGTTAGCGGCGGGAGAGGCTCCTCCACAACGCCTTTGACTTTCGGCAGCAGTAGCAAGCCTTCAATCACCATCCAAACCTGAAGCCCGGTAATGACGGCTCCGAACCCGAACAACAGCCACTGTTGATTTTGGAACCAACCAGAAGCCGGGTTGAACATTTGCCAGAGCAACGCCCATGCCGGCATCAACAGCATGGCCAGCATTGGAATCGCAGCGAACAACACAGGCTTACCACGACGCCATAGGTAAAACACCAAGACCATAAACGCTAACCCAGCCAGCAACTGATTCGTAGCACCAAACAGCGGCCAGAGAATCAGTCCGCCGGTACCAGCTGGTTTACCATCAGCAGGAATCATTGCCACAATCAAACCCAACGTCACTGCAGTGCCCGTGGCCATGTACTTGTTGGTCAGCGGCTTGATCGACAACGTCGATCCGAGTTCCTGAATTACATATCGCTGTAGCCGGGTGGCTGTATCCAACGTGGTCGCCGCAAAGCAAGCGACGAGAACCGCGATAATGCCGATGCCAAGCTCAATCGGAATCCCTAGCGTGGAAAGAAAGTTCGCCCCGCCATCAACAAAGGCTCCAACCTTCGCAGACAGACCGAACGCCTTCCAATCACCATCAGGACTGTAGCGACTCTCCCACGCAGCCGATCCAACAAGAGCTGTCCCGTCTTCAGCAAGAACCGGTGTCATGGTTCCATCCGCCGCCGGTGTGAATCGCCCCATCCCCAATCCCGCACAGCACGCCAGGATCACCAACACCGCCAACGCGCCTTCCAACAGCATCGAACCGTATGCCACAAACTGAGCGTCGCCTTCGCTATCAACTTGCTTACTGCTGGTTCCGCTACTGACTAAACAGTGAAAACCACTGCACGCACCGCAGGCGATTGTGATGAAGAGAAACGGCCAGATCGGCGGGGCGTTCACGGGAATATTTTCGGCAATCATCGGAGCCGAAGATACGATGTCTGCTTTTCCAGTCAGTCCGGCTATCGCAACTCCGCCGACCAGCAATGCCAGTGCGACTAATAGTTGGTGACTGTTTATGAAATCGCGGGGCTGCAGAAGCAGCCAGACCGGCAGGACGGATGCGATGAAGCAGTAGACCATCAAAATCATGGTCCACACCACGGTTGGGTTCGACCACGATTGTCCCGCAAACAGCTCCGCTGGGAGCTTCGGCTGGAAGTGATACACGCCACACCATACGGACGCATACAAGATTCCAAGTGCGATGATGGATGGAATGAGAACCCCGCCACCGTTCTTTCGCGTCCAGAGCCCAACAACAACAGCAAGTGGCATCGCTATCCAGACAGACAACACCGACGCCGGGTAAATGTTGAAGATACTCGCAATCACCAGTCCGAAAATGGCCAGCACAATTGTCAAAGCAAAGAACAGGATCAGCAAGAACAGCAAACGAGCGCGAGGGTTAATCAACCGTCCAGCGACCTCACCCACTGTCTGACCCCGGTTCCGCAGCGACACCACCAAAGCGCCGAAGTCGTGAACAGCGCCGATGAAAATGGAACCCAGCACCACCCAAAGAAGCGCTGGCAGCCATCCCCAAAAAACGGCGATCGCCGGGCCTACAATCGGACCGGTTCCAGCAATGCTGGTGAAGTGATGACCGAAAATCACATGCCGGGTCGTGGGGACGAAATCAACGCCATCTTCCAGTTCATGACTTGGCGTGACGGCATCCGGATTGAGATTGAAGATTCGTCGCGCCAACCACTTACCGTAAGTGTGGTAGGCCACGATGAAGCCAATAAAAGAACCGATCGCAATCAGCAGTGTCGTCATAGCGCTCTCGCCAGAGGGAAGCAAGCACTCTACCACCAGCGGAAGCGAATTTCATCGTGTCGGCGTTCTCGACTCTTCTCGACGGAACATCAAGACCGATGGCGCGCTCGGAATTCTGTCGGGCTGAGACCCGCTCGCTTGCGAAAAAACAGAGAGAACCGAGAGCTACCTTCGAACCCGCAGCGAGTCGCCACTTCAGAAACCGGGATGTCGGTTGTCTTTAGCAGCGACTGAGCCTTCTCAATTCGAATGCGGCGAATCTCGGCGCCAGGCGTCTGTCCGGTGTATTCCTTGAACCGACGTTCGAATGTCACTCGGGACACATCCTGAGTCGCCATGACATCCTTCACGTTGATGCCACGACAAGCTTCACGCTGAATGAACTCCTGAGCGGTTCGTACATCTTCGGGTAGTGCGGCAAGTTGATCAGTCGAACCCCGTTTGGTCAGCGAAGTGCCGTCCACAACGATCGGCTCGACTTGAAGGCTGGAATCGTCGATCAGCCGAAGCAACATCTGAGCCGCCTCGTAGCCAGCGTTCTCAAACGCACCAGAGACACCACTAATTCCATGCTGGAACTGGTCGGCAAGTGTTGAATTCTCGCAGGTCACAACAGCAACATCTTCGGGCGACGACAGCCCAAGTCGTCGGCATGCTGTCATCGTTGCAACAGCTAACACATCGGTACTGCAACAAATGGCAGCAGGCCGAGGCAAATTAAACAGCCACTGCTCGAACCGATCCTTCTCAGCCTGCGAAGATTCCTCTAACAATGGCGATTTACACATCAGCGCGAATTCGCCGCGGTGGCCAGAATATGTCTCGCCAGCGATGTTCCAACCGTGAACGATCGATGGCGAAGAGCCGGGCTCGCGGAGCAAGCTGATAGACGATGGGTTCAGAGAACGAAGGTGCCCGAAGGCCGTCCGCGCGATTGATGAGTGGTTTACATCAATCGCCGTTTTGACACCTACGTTGGGCAGCAAACAGACTGACGGTATCGCGACCGACGTAGGACTCCCGAAACTGATGAAACCAGCCAGGGGCCAAGCCTCTACATACGGTTCAGTCTTCAGCGCGGCTTGCTCAGCAAAATCAACAACAGTCAGACCGTGCCCTTTGCTGAACCGGCGAATACCATCTAACGCTTGAGCATGCGACTTCGCGGATGTACTACCAAGAATGCCTATGTATCGCGAAAACTCGTAGTGAGACATCTTTGCCAGCAGGTCCGTTCGGTGGTTCACGACTCTGGTTCGATGTTCCAGCAGGCTGGCTTAGCACGAGAGTCGACGTACGTGTACACCTCAGATGGTACTAAGCTACTAAACTTGTCGTCAACATTCGCTTACCGGCCATTCAGCGCACAAGGCACGCGGAATGGAATTTACACATGCCTCTACCCTCGAGCCAATAATTGAACCACTGCTGCATTCGCTTCTGGAAAATTGAGGTTCAGAAGTTCCGTTCGATCAACCCAAACGAATGAGCCCTTCGGAACGGGCACCTCGTCAGCAGCGGGGGAACATAAGAAGAAGTGCAGTTCCAAAGCGCCATGCGGATAGTCGTGGCGGCAAACGGTCAGTGGTTCGTCGATTCGAACTCGCAACCCGGTTTCTTCCCAACACTCCCGCCTCGCGCAATCGGATGGTTCTTCCTCAGGCTCGCACTTGCCGCCGGGAAACTCGCTTAAGCCACCGAGAACGTTGTTCTTCTCACGAATGCCGATAAGAAACTGGTCGTTACGCTTCACAATCGCGATACCGATTTGGGTTCGTTCACCATTGGGTGATGTCAAAGTTTTCGCCTCAATCAGGTTGTCAGGTCTACGAAACGCCATATTTCACAGCGGGTAACCTACGACAACAGGGTGCTTGTTTTGAAGTAAGCCGCCAGTACCATGAAGACGTCTGAGTGGCCGTGTTCTGCGGTCGCTGCCGTCGCTCTTGCTTAGTTTGCACCGTCATGTCTCAAACGAAAACGACTCCACCGCGGGTCGATCCGGGGCCGCGTCCTATGTCATTTCAGGCCCCACAGGGCGACCTTGCCATTCTTGCCGGGTCGGGAAACCCCGTGCTTTCACAAGCAATCGCCACGGAACTGGGCGTCCGCCTGACTCCCTGTCGGGCACATGTGTTTAGTGAAGGAAATGTTTTCGTTCGGATTAGAGAGAACGTACGCGGCCGCGACACGTTCATCATCCAGGGCGTTCACTTTCCCGTGAACGACAACTTCGTCGAATTGCTGTTCTGGGTCGACGCCCTCAAACGCGCAAGTGCTCAGCAGGTAACGGTCGTCATGCCGTTCTTCAGCTATGCCAAAGGCGACAAAAAAGACGAACCGCGCGTCTCCATCCGCGCTCGTGTTTGCGCGGATGCGATTGAAGCTGCTGGAGCCGACCGTGTGCTGACAATGGATCTGCACAGTCCACAGATTCAGGGCTTCTTCGGAATCCCCGTCGACCACTTGTACGGTCGATCTGTGATTTGTAATCACGTCCAGTCAATGAACATTGAGAACCTGGTAGTCTGCAGTCCTGACGTTGGGTTCGCGAAATCTGCTGCGGCCTACGCGAACCTGCTAGGCGTCCCTGTCGTTATCGGCAACAAGCAGCGCGAAGATCACAGCGAGCAGGCAGAGGTGTTGGAAGTCATTGGCGACGTCAACGGATGCAACGTGCTGCTGGTTGACGACCTCGCGATTACCGGCGGTTCTCTGTGCAGCATGGCCAAGGTGCTCCACGAACGCGGAGCCAAAGACGTCTACGCTGCCGTCACACATGGTGTTCTTGCAA
>JBGCDN010000113.1:0-5687 GCA_045105495.1 Planctomycetaceae bacterium | reverse complement strand
ACCGATTGCCAATGCTCTTCTGACTTGAACAGCCGAAGCGGTCGCTAGGCCCTTAGAACGTGGCTTAGTGGGCAAACTGCGCTGTCCGTAGAGTTTTCCCGAAAACTCTGTCCGGTGCCTGTCCACGCTCCCGTTTGTCGTGGTGTCCGATAGAAATGTTTTACCCAAGGCCCCAGCATGCTGCAGTCACTGAAGCGGAAGTTCTTCCAATCCGGCACCACCGAGTCACGTCGCCGCCAGACAAATCGATCGATGTCAGAGCCAGTCGAAGCGTTAGAGGTCCGAGCATTGCTCGCGGGCAATGTGCTGGTTTCAGTGAACGCCAGCGGGAACCTCACCCTCAAGGGGGACAATTTCAACAACGCAGTAAGGGTTGATCCGGTAGTGGGCGGGATCAAAGTTACCGGGCTTCCTGATGAAATTGACGGAGTCACAACAACTCTTGGAAATGGTGAGACGGAACGGGTCTTTATGGGAGATCAATTTGTACGTGGGAACCTGAAGGTTCAAATGAAGGGTGGAACCGATGAGCTTTATTCCACTGTCGACGTGCAGAAGAACGTCAGTGTTAACATGGGCAAGGGCGCTGACATTCTGGAAATCAGTGGCACTACGATTGATGGCAACGCGAAGCTCAACTTAGGCGCATCGGGGCCGGGCGAAATCGCTGCCGTGATTCTTAGCGACGTTGTCGTCGAGGGGAAAGCCGTAGTTAAAGGGGGCGGTGGATCACAGATTGCCTACATCGAGGACAGTTCTTTCTCACAGCAGATCAGCGTAAACCTTGGCGGCGGTAACGACGTGCTGGACATCGCCGACACGTCCTTTAATGCATTCAAGTTCAATGGCGGTGGCGGAACTGACCTGTTCCTGCTGTCGCCCGGTGGCGGCAGATCAGTCGACTCCAAGGGCTTCGAGAACTTCGACGACGACTAGGTCTATTAAACGCGACTTCTGACCTGGCTCGCGAGTCCTCGGTTCATTATGAGCCGAGGGCTTTTTGTTTTTTACCTACGCTGACTGGCGTCGGCAGCCCGTTGAAGAACGATAGTAGGACGACTCTCCGAGGTGTTTTTCGCGAGGATTTTCCACGACTTGGAGAGGCGTGCTACGTTCTTCAACGTCCTGCTAGGCCGCTCGTGGTCGCGCCCCGAACTGCGAGTGGGCGGGCAAGCGTCCCTCCGAACCGCGCATAAAAGAAAGGACCCTTGGAAGATCGGCTGGTTTGGGTGAGACTCAGTTTGGGGAACTATGTCTGAAATGCAGTGTGGGTCGGGCTGCAGATCTGATTGTCTCACCGCCAGATCTTCCAAGGATCCTAGCTGGGTAGTTGCGGAGGATGCAGATGGCGCGCCAAATATTTCATTTAGCTGAATAGTAAGGGAAATGCGCTGAAATTGCACTGTCTAGCTTGTTCGGCGCTTCCTCGGCGCTCAAAATTCGGCGCTGATTCTTGATTTTCGACACCCGGCGCGCAACTATGGCGCTATGTACAACGACGTGTACAAGGATGGATTGAGGCCGGCACCAACGTGGTTACGTTGGGTGTTAGGGCTGCCTGCTGCCTTTGTGGTGGGCTATGCCGTCATCGTATTGGGCTACGTGGCGACAATCCCTGACTTAGGGTATCGGACGCTGCTGGCTGATCCGGATGAGGCTTTCGCCAGCGTAGTCCCAGAGGACAACAAAGACGGCGAGCAACAGCTGGTAACATCTCGCGCCGACGGTCGAGTTGGTGTTGTTGTCCAGCAGTCTCCGAATCCGAAGTCCAGCATTTGGCCGCAGAAGGGCGACATCCTCTGCGAGATCAATCGGAAGAAGACCCGAACGTTCCTGGATTTCAGTGTTCGATTAGCCGAATTGCGAGACGCTCCTGTGCCGCCGGGTGGAAACGCGACGGCTAACACCGACCCTACAGAAATGGCGAAGGGGCACTGGCCAGGGATCGTTGATGTAGAAGACGGCGATCGGATGGTCGAGATAGTCTTCATCCGGAAAGACGAAACACCCGCGTACTCCTACGTTCCACAAATTACGCTTCCCGCCAGCGAGATCGCACTGACGTTTGTTTGGTTCCTGTTTCAGCTTGGCGTTCTGATTTTCGGAGCCGTCGCCTTTTGGAACCGCCCGTACGACTCGCCAACACGGCTATTTTGCGCGATGTGTACGCTTTCTTTGGGAGCGTTCGTGGGGGGGTTCCACTGGTGGGTTATCGCTGGATCGCCGTGGCTGAACGTGCCTTTTCTCATCTGTGCGGGCATGTTGCCAGCGACGACGCTGCACTTTTTCCTTGTCTATCCAAGAGAGAAGTACTTCCTGTCGCGATGGCCAATTCTCAGTCGTGCACTGCTGCATGTGCCTCCGGCATTGGTGACCGGCGCTTTGGTTCTGATCTATCTGACGGCCTGTTGGTTTAATGGCGATGAAGCTTCGGACGAACATCTGGCGACGGTCCTGGAGTTTCTTAGTCTGCTGCACAATACGGCTTTCTTCGCCATCGGATTGGCCGGAGCCTACTTTGTGGTGACGGTTGTGGTGCTTGGCTTTTCATTCTTCACAAGCCGCAGCCCATTGGAGCGCAAACAGGTCCGCGGCATTCTTTTAGCCGCGCTCATCGCAGCGATACCGATGAGCTACGTGTTGGTAGTCGCCTTGGAGGACCGAGCCGGGTTTGCCTTTGGTCGGATCCGTAACCCGATGTTCTTCGCAAGTCTTGTGTTCATGCTTGCGTACGTAAACGGAATGGCCCGGCACAAGTTGATGCTGGTAGATGAAGTCGTCGGGAAGGGGAAGCTGTACTACGGCGTCACCGCGAGCGTCATGATTATGTTCGCACTGCTGATTGCAGTTGGCGGAGCTGCGGTGCACATGGTTAGCCAGTCGCTTTCTGGCGTGCAGCTATTTGTTTGTTTCACCGTGTTGATGATGGGCATTCTGCTCCTGTTTTGGCTGCGAGATCGTATTCAGCAGATGGTCGACCGCCGCTTCTTCAGCGAGAAATATCAGCTCGACAAAGCTCTGCAGCGAATGAACCGAGCCGCCGGTCGGCTCGCGGACGCTGAATCTCTGGCCCAAATGATGCTGGTGACGTGCCGAGACGCGCTGCAAACGGATAGTGCTGCGATTTACTTTCGGCAAAAGGGCGACCCGGGACTTCGGTTGGTTGCCGTGGAAAACTACGACGACGTTCCGGTCGAAATCAACGATCCGGAAACACTGAATCATCTTCCAGACACCCCAGTGCAACGTGTCGTGTCTGCTAGTCGCGATGCAATGTCGCCCGTTCAAGCCTTGATGTATGACCTGAAGGCTGAGTTGATTTACCCGGTTGAAACCGACGGTCACACGGTCGGTCTTGTGGTTCTTGGATCGAAAAGTCGAGGCACGCAATACACAGCAGAAGATCTCACGTTCCTCCGAGCGATCGCTCAAATCACAACCATCGCACTTAATAGCGCGAAGACGAACCAGGAACTGGCGCGGGTGAACGAGGAACTGCAGGCTAAGGTCGATCGCATCGCCGAACAGCAACGTCAGCTCATGATCCTCAAGGCAGAACTGGATAGCTCTGCCGAGGTGAAGGCGATTCGCAAGCCTGGAAATGCTGTCGAACTTGAGCGTACCGAGATTAAAGGCAGCGGCGAAGCGCTCAATGCGGTTCTGTCGACTGTAAAGAAAGTCGCTCCGTCGAGTTCGACGGTTCTGATTCATGGTGAAAGCGGAACCGGCAAAGAACTTCTGGCGAGAACACTACACCGCAACAGCCCTCGCAAAGACGCCCCGATGATCAGCGTTCATTGTGCAGCTTTGTCGGAAGGGTTGCTCGAAAGCGAATTGTTCGGCCATGCCAAAGGTGCTTTCACTGGTGCTCATGAAGACAAGATGGGCCGGTTCGAGTCCGCCAACGGCGGTACGCTGTTCCTTGATGAGATTGGCGACATCTCGCCGGAGACGCAGGTCAAGCTGTTGCGCGTGATTCAGGAACGATGCTTCGAACCTGTCGGCAGCTCTAAAACGGTTCATGTCGACGTGAGGCTCATTACCGCGACGAACCGAGACCTCAACCAGATGATTGCCGACGGCAAGTTCCGAGAAGACTTGTACTACCGGCTGAACGTGATTCGACTAGACCTACCGCCGCTGCGAGATCGGCGTGACGATCTGATTGAGTTGGTGTTCCACTTCATCAATCGATCGGCCGAGCGAACCGGCAAGCAGATTCGTCGCATTGAACCAGAAGCTTTGGCTGTTCTGGAACGTTATCCGTGGCCGGGCAACATTCGCGAACTGGAACACACCATCGAGCGTGCTGTTGTTTTGGCGGACGGTGACAGCATCACCCTGCGAGATCTTCCAAGCGAGATGCTTAGTAAGACTGCTAGTTCAGAAGAAGTCAGCATTGTATCGACTCCAGAGCGATTCCTTCCCGCCCCACCGAGGCCCGCGACCGGAAACCGAGGCACTGCGGCAGCCTCAAGGGCTTCCCGCGAAGCTGTCGAACGCGAACTGCTGGTTTCAGCTCTTCGCGAAACCGGCGGAAACAAAGCCGAGGCAGCCCGACGCGTCGGCATGCCAAGAAGTACCTTCTACAGCAAACTGAAGAAGTACCAACTCTCCGACAAGTCCTAAGCAACTCCAGTTGCATCGAGGGCTTCGCCGCGAGGGTGTTTTGAAGAACTGAATTCGACGCTCATGTGAATAAGAATTTGCACCCTAAGTCTTGACGCGATTCAAGGACATCTCCCCACACTCAAACTGGTACGAAGATATGACTTGGCGTGAACTAATCGAGGCCTACTTCGCTGCCGAAATAGTCGACGCACGGCGTTCTTTCGAAGAGCCACCATCAGCGCATGAACAGTTTTTGAATGAGCATGCTACTGATGAGATGATTCAAGCAATGAGTACGAGCAGGAAGCAGTTTGAGACCGAGTTGCAGAAGGGGCCGTTACCTGCAGAATTGTACAAGCTCATTTCTCAGGATGACGATTCGTTGATCGCTGAAGTCGAAGCCAATCCCAGCGGCAACTATCCCTCAATGCGAACTCGCTTCAGGTTGATATTCGACCGAGGCCGCTGGTTGCTTGGCGATTACTTTTGGCAGTGCACCTGCACCAACGGGGTATGCCACATTTGCGACGGAACCGGGCTATGTGGAGTCTGTGGGGATACCGAGGGTCGAGGGTGCGAGTTGTGCGAGAACTCCGGAAGCTGCCGGCTTTGTGAAGGCAACAAATTGTGCAGGGTATGCAAAGACAGCGACTTGCCCGGATGGAACGGCATTGGTACCTGAAGCTAAACGCCCACCAAAGCTGATCACGTCCAACACGCCCATGCGAGAACTTGCTTTCGGCGAGAAGCTCCTGCAAAAACTATCCCAACGACGCAGCCGAACTTCCGAGGCAACCAAGAGTTGCTTAGAAATCGTCGTCTTCGAAGGCGTCGAAATCTGCATCGTCATCGTCGTCTTCATAGAGATCGTCGTCATCGTCATCTTCGAAGGCGTCGTCGTCGTCCGCGTCAGCTGAGCTTGCTGACTCAGGTTGTTTGGCTGCAGGGGCAGCTTCGTTTACAGCGACTTCTTTTCCGCCAAGGAAGAATCCGAGCGCGATTAGGATGGGCAGGACTGAAACGGCGAAACCGCAGAAGAAGGTAATGCCAGCGGTTAGCCACATCATCCAATTGAA
>JBGCDN010000112.1:0-6405 GCA_045105495.1 Planctomycetaceae bacterium | reverse complement strand
ACTCGCTGAAGCTCCGCTTGAACGGCCAGAATGGACGAAGCAATCTGCAGCAGACTTACATGTTGTTGTCAGTGAGCCACGTGCGTCCGAATCTGCAGCACGAGAGCAAGCTTTTGCGCGAGCGACGGACCTGCTAATGGCTGATTACATTGAACACAACAATGGCGTTGGAAATTGGAGGGTTGACCCGGAAGCAGCGATTGCGATCCGTCGTCAATACACCGAACAGATTCCGTGGGACTTCGCGGCAGGTACGAATTACGACTCTGAGACTAGCCTTGAAGGAACCGCCTACCGCACTTATCTGCAGGTGAGCACAGAACCAAGGGTCCACGGAGCGATCTATCAGCAGTGGAAAGCCAGTGCCTCAGAAGATCGGTTGCAGACTGTTGCAACCGCGTCTGGATGCATGGTGGCTGCGGTTGCATTGCTGGCGATGTTCTTCCGAATCGAAAAACGCGGATTCGTCCGTCGTGGCATGAGAATGGGTTCCCTGCTGGGTGCCGCTGGATTGTCGCTTGGTTCTCTTGTCGTCGCAGCGGAAGGGCTAGAAGAACCGACACACATTGGCCCAGCTCGCGGACAGGCTCAAGAGCGACCTTACCATTCGTCCATAAGCAACGAGAGTGTCGAGTCAGTATCGTCATTCGCTGGTACTCCAGTTCACGGGCGGCGTTTAGGCTTCGTCATTGTGGGGGATGACCAGTTGCTGAAGGACGATCGGATCACTCGAATCGCAGCGGAGATCTCTGAGTGCATTAGCCGTTTTGACTCAGTTGATTATCGCATCTACTGCGAATCCAGCGACAAGCCTCTGCTGCAAACGAGTGGCAGCTTCCAAGGCGGCAGCGGGCCAAGTGTCGACTTCTTGCATCGCACCATCTCATCGGCCTTCCCCGAAGGCGCGACGTCTGTGTTTCCGGATCGGAGTATGCAGGCGATGTTCGAGAACTACCGGCCGGATCAAGTAATTCTAATCTGCAATGACACAGACGAGTTCATGCGGAACCATGAACAGTCGCTTCAGAAGTTTCTCGGACATGGACGGCCAGTTCACTTCTTCGACATCGACGGCGAACAACCAAGTGCACTCGCTCCAAAGACGTCAATCGAAGTCCATGTGCGGCACAATAATTAGCCCTTGAAGGCTGCGTCTGTTAGCATCCTTGGCATTGCCATCTATCTTCAGGGTTTACCGTGTCGCGCGAAGCTGAGTTGGAACTGATTGAACGTATTCGCACGGGCGATCAAGGTGCGTGGGAAGAGTGCATCTCGCTCTACGAGGGGCGTTTACTCGCATTTGTGGATAGTCGGCTTCGTAGTCGGGCTACCAGCGAAGATGTTGTTCAGGAAACGTTCCTTGGGTTCCTGATCAGCCTTCCCAATTACGACCAGCGAACGAAGCTGGAGACATACCTGTTCTCCATCGCTGCTCACAAACTCACCGACGTACTGCGTCGTGAAGGTCGGCGGCCAACTGTTCCGCTTATGCCTGCAGACTCAACTGCTGGTCGATACGAACCACAAGGCAAAGCTCGAATGGCTTCCAGCATGATGCGAAGCCAGGAGCGGCGCGGCGGCGAATCCGAGGTTATCGCCGAGTGCATGGAAGGCCTGATTCAGCAGTGGAAAGCCAAAGGCGAATACGAACGCCTGCAGTGTATTGAACTGCTGTTCGTGCTTGGCTGGCCAAACAAAGACGCCGCCAAGCGTCTGAATCTGACTGAGCAGGCTGTTGCGAACCACAAGCACTTTGTCGTCGCAAAGCTGAAAGAAGCCGCCGCCAGAGCAAAGCTTCAGAATACAGAGTTAGCCGGATACGGACTGGATTAGACTCCATCGCCGGGCGTTGTCACACTCGCGATGGCAACCAGTTGACCACGGGAATCTCTTTCACGAAATGCAGTAGTGGCTCGCCAAGCAGTTCGATGCCGATGAAGTCGGTCATTGAATTGGTTTCAATCTCACACTCTGCGGTTTGCAGCGGCCACTTCTCGTGATGGACGTCGGTACGAGAGATGTCACCGCGACCGTTGGCGGCGTACAGGCAGTATCTCTCCGTCAGCCACTCGTCCAGACTTCCCACATCTGACTTCCATGCCTCTGAGATCGGACGGTACTTTCCACGGAATATCGTTGGCACATCTGCCGGACTCCGCTCACTCTGAAAGTCGAAGGTTCCGTTCTCTTCGATGCAGGACATTCGCGCGTCGAAATACGGCAAGTTAAAGCCCCACCTTGCCGCTCGAACAGCAATCAGACTGGTCGCGTCCAGGCTGAAGAACCAGACGCCCGGCTTCCCATCGCGTTTGACATAGGTCCGGACGTTGAGTTCCGGAAATGCTGACACCTTCGGGACCACCGGACAAAACCGAGGTCTCACTCGTAGCTCGAAGGGAACAACACCAATCCACGCGTCACCATCAAACGTATCGATTTCCAGACCGGCGGGAATCTGGTCTCGAAGTTTCTCAAACGGAACACGCCAGTGAGCGAACAGGAGATTCGACCACGTCTGGGCCATGGCCCATGAGTGACGTGGAAGTGGCCACGGTCGGTGATCAGCATGGTCTAGCGATGGATGACGGAACCAACTCATACGTAATGAACCGTACGCACAACGGTTCGCTTAACCTGACAAGCTTGACCGGAGCTACTCTTTTGGGCCCAGTTCATCGTTCAGAACATCAATCATCTCGCGGAGGCGACCGATGGACTTGCGGTTGAACTTCAGGCTGAGTCGAGGCAAATCGACGAGGTGTTCGTCGTCCGCTTCAAGTGCGTGGGTTGTCGTCTTCTCAATCTGCCCGCCAGACAGGATGTCAGCGAAATCAGTATTCAGCCGTGCGACAAGATCGTCGCCAGGTTCTTCATGCAGGCGGATCACCAACTGATCTTTCACAAACCGCATACTGTTGTAGACGGAATAGAAGTTCAGAATCTCGTTTACCGCTTCATTGATGTCGGTAGTGACGTAAAAGAGCGACAGGTCAGCGGGTGAGATCATCCCGTTTTCCAGCAGCTCTTCCTTGAGATAGTCGAGCCACTTCGACCAGTAGGTGCCACCTTCTTCATCCAGCAGCACGATCGGCATGAGATCGCGTTTGCCAGTCTGAACCAGTGTCAGCGTTTCGAACGCTTCATCTTGTGTTCCGAAGCCTCCAGGGCAAACCACAATCGAATGGACCTCTTTCACGAACATCAGTTTTCGCGTGAAGAAGTACTTCAGGTTCACCAGCTTCGGATCCCCTTCAATGATGTAGTTCGATTCCTGTTCGAAGGGCAGCATGATGTTCAGGCCCATCGACATGTCGCGACCCGCACCAACGTGGCCAGCTTCCATGATGCCACCACCCGCGCCGGTGACAACCATCCAGTCTTCTTCAGCCATACGGCGACCGAATTCAACGGCCTGCTTGTATGTCCCTTCTTCCGGCTGCGTTCGCGCGGACCCGAACACCGTTACTTTTCGCTGGCGTCGGTAAGGTGTGAACACCTTAAACGCGTAACGCAATTCTTTGAGCGTTCGAGCAAGAATCTTGAGGTCACCGCGCGTTGCGCCGTCGGCGGCCAGCTTATCGGCTGTCTCCTTGATCTCCTCGATCAGCTCAGCGTGTGGATAGAGCTCCTCTTCGCTGTGGTCGATAACCTCGACCTCCGACAGCTTTGGGTCCGCCTTCCGAAACGTATCGCGCGACATCGTGAGTTTCCTCAATTCCAAATGCCGGCAGTATCCGGCCTAACGCATGAAGTAGCAGCAAACAGTCCGGACCGCTTTGGTGACACCGGGCCGTTCATTCTTCATCGACGCCGAATGCACTAAGACATCACAGCATCAAGTGCTTCTTCGCGGGTATCGTAGATGGCCCAAATCGTGTCGAGCGCTGTAATCCGAAGTAGTTCAGCCGCGGTCGGGCTCGCTCCGCAAAGCACCATTTCGCCGCCAGCCTTACGGACGAATTTGTGGCAGCGAAGAAGCAGAGCAAGGAATACCGAACCGAAATACGAAACGTCGGAAAGATCCACAACCACCATGGGAACCTCCTGATCTTTCAGGGGCTCCATCACGATATCAGCCGCCTGTTCAATCAGGTCCCACTGCATGTCCTCGATATTCGTCGCTGGACGAATGAGAACTGTGTTTCCGTGCCATTCGAGTCTGAAGTCGTCGAGATCAGCCACAGTCGTATTCCGCTTCGGTTCTGTGTTTCAGGGAGAGCAGACGATACCAGACGAAGCCGCCATGTTCACGCGAGTGCCATCCGAGACACCACTTGGGGAGGCGAATCGATCCATACCTGAGCAGAACAATTGGCTCATTTGAGAAACCCGACGCAATTCTGAATGTCGTTTGAACCGAAAACCGTGTCGGGTAGCCGTGTTATACGTGGATAGATGGGTAGAACGCGTAAGACTTACGGTCAATCAGGTGTTCAAACAATCACATTTTGGGGTGCTGCAGTTGACATCGTGCAGTTGGCTCCGTGTAATTGGGTAACTCCGTCAACTCCGTAAGTCTCAGCTTGAGGCGTGTTTCGCGCCGATAAGTGAGCAGTTTGACTGTGTTTGAACATTCGGAAGGGTGGGGACCCTATGGATGTTCATCGGAAGGAATCCGGGCGGCTTTGGGAGCTGCTGGAAACCACATGATGGGTCAGCGTTGAGCCGGCAATGAATGCAGCTCAGGGCTGTGGGTAATAAATTATGGCTGGGTCTCAGTCGATACGGGTGGTTATCACCGGTGTCGGAGTCGTCTCGCCGATTGGCATTGGTAAAGATGCTTTTTGGCAGAGTCTCCGCGAAGGTCGTTCAGGCGTTGACTATATGGAGTCACTCGCCGGGAGCCTTCCATCGCCGTACGCGGCGGAGATTAAAGACTTCGATCCCCGTAGCCACCTGCGCGATGTTAAGTTTCTGAAGGTCATGTCTCGCGGTATGCAGTTAGGAGTTTCCTCTGCATCCCTCGCCATGCGTGACTCAGGAATTGGCGATGGCGATGTTGATCCGAACCGCCTTGGCGTGAGCTTTGGTGCTGGTCGAATCTCAACGACGCCTGAAGAAGTCGCGGACGCCGTTAAGAAGAGTTCCGAAACTGAAGGCGACTTCCGGTACACCCGTTGGGGTGACGACAGCATGGGGCAGATTGCTCCACTTTGGATGCTTCGCCGGTTACCAAACATGCCAGCCGCGCACGTTTCGATCGACCACAACGCGCGAGGGCCAAATAACACAATCACTTGTCGTGACTCGTCGGCGCTACTCGCACTGGCCGAAGCAACACGAATTATTGAACGCGGATCTGCTGACTGCATGATCGTTGGTGCGTGCAGTTCGAATCTACAGCCGGTTGATCTCGCTAAACTCAACCTGTTTGAAGGCCTGACTCGACGCAATACCGACCCGGAACGTGCTGTTCGTCCCTTTGACTTCCATCGCGACGGAACGATTCTCGGCGAAGGCGCCGGTTCGTTTGTCATTGAGCGATACGAACACGCGAAGGCTCGCGGCGCGAAGATTTACGCAGAGATCGTTGGAATCGGTGCTGGTTGCGACGGAACCGGCTACTGGAACGGAGCAGGTGGAACCGGATTGGTTCACGCTATCCGAAACGCGATGCGACGAGGCGATCTTAACGCCGGAGAAATCGGCCACATCAACGCGCACGGCAAGAGCACACAGCGAGAAGACCTTGTTGAAGCTCGGGCTTACCACAAAGTGTTCGGGCCGATGGCTGAGCGAATCCCAGTGACGGCACTCAAGAGCTACTTCGGTCACTTCGACGCCGGATCTGGCGCGGTCGAAATGGTTGGCAGTCTGTTGGCTCTTGAGCACGGAGAACTTCCGGCAACGCTCAACTACGAGCGTCCCGATCCGCGATGCCGACTGAACATCGTCCACGAAGGACCGATGCGACTTCAAAACCGAACTGCCATGACGGTCAATCGAACCGCCATGGGTCAGAGCGCCGCGGCGATCTTCCGGTCAGTCTAATGCGAATACTCAACCGAAGCATTCTGTCAGCCACATTGCGCAATTGCGTTTTCGTGCTCACCGTGGTTCTGGTTACACGTGCGGCTCATGCTGATGAACCGGCTCCGCTCCGAGTCATGAGCTTCAACATTCGACTTGGCGTTGCCAAAGACGGAGACAACCACTGGGACAAGCGGAAAGACTTCGTTGCCGAGACCATTCGAGCTTACAAGCCGGACTTAGTTGGAACTCAGGAGACATGGCACTTCCAAGCCGACTTCCTGAAGGAGAAGTTACCCGACTTTGGCTATGTCGGCTGGACTAGACAGGCTGGCAAAGAAGGCGAGCAGTGCGGGATTTTCTTTCGGAAGGATCGCTTCGACGTTGTCGAATCAGGTCAGTTCTGGCTGAGCAAGACACCTGAAGAAAAGGGCA